>NZ_JASKYR010000035.1:0-22972 GCF_041028215.1 Streptomyces flavofungini | reverse complement strand
GGTACGGCGTCTTCTTCACGGGTGCCTGCCACCCGCACGTGGTCGCCGCCGTCGAGCGGCAGCTGCGCACACTGCCGCTGGCCACCCGGCTGCTCCTCGAACCGTCCGCCGCCCGGGCCGCCGAGGCCCTCGCGGAGGTCTGCCCGGCGGGCCCCCTGGTCTCCCACGCCCCCTACGGCGACGTGGCAGCGCTGGCCGCGCTGATCGGGGACGACGGCTCGGACGCCGTGGTGATCCTGGAGCCCGTCCAGGGCGAGGCGGGCGTGGTCATCCCACCCGAGGGCTACCTCACCCAGGTGGCGCGGCTGTGCCGGGCGAGCGGGGCCCTGTTCGTCCTGGACGAGATCCAGACCGGGATGGGCAGGCTCGGCGCGTGGTGGGGAGCGGACCGCGCGGGCGTCACACCCGACATCCTCCTGGTGGGCAAGGCACTCAGCGGCGGAGTGATCCCGGTGGCGGCGGCCGTCGCCACCCACAGGGCCTTCGCCCTCCTCGACCGCGACCCCTTCATCCACACCTCCACGTTCTCGGCGGCCCCCATCGCCATGGCCGCCGCGCACGCGGCGATCGAGGTCATCCGGGACGAGGACCTGATCAGCCGGGCGGCGCGGCTCGGCGGCGAACTCCTGACCCGGCTGCGTGCCTCCCTCGCCGCGCACTGCGGACACCTGGTCCACGAGGTGCGGGGCGTGGGGCTGCTCCTGGGCGTGCAGTTCCGCGACGCGGGCACGGCCGGGGAGTTCCTGCTGGAGCTGCTGCACCGGCACATCATCGTCAACCACTCACTGAACGCGCACGACGTCGTGCGCTTCACCCCGCCCGCGGTGCTCACCGACGCGGAGGCGGAGGAGCTGTGCGAGGCGGTCGAGGCGGCGGCCCGCACACTCGGCGGGCGCTTCCCGCACGGCACACACCCCACGAGGAGCAGCTAGATGCGATCGGTAGAACTGACCCACCACAGCCCCGGCGTGGCCGCGCGCACGGCGTACGAGCGGGTGCGCGACTTCGCCCGCTATCCCGAGCTGGTCGACATCGTCCGCAGGGTCGAGGTCCGCCCGGCCGACGGCATGAGCGATGTGCTCCACAGCGACTGGGAGGTGGACTTCCGCAACGGCGCCCTGGTCTGGTCGGAGGAGGACGTCTTCGACGACGGTGCCATGACCATCGCCTTCCGGCAGACCTCCGGTGACTTCGAGTCCTTCGACGGGCAGTGGGCCGTCCTCCCGGCCGGTCCGCACGAGAGCGGGTGCCAGGTGCGCTTCGAGGCCGCGTTCGACTTCGGCCTCGCGAGCCTGTCGGCCATCATCGACCCGGTGGCCGAGCGGGTGCTGCGCGAGACCATCGCGACGATCCTGCTGGCCCTGCTCGACGGACAGGCGCGGTAGTGGACGCCGCCAACCGCTTCGAGTCCCGCACCACCTACTGGCTGCTGCGCGCCGAATACCTCGTCGGCCTCGCCGTCAGCGCCTGGCTCCTGATCGCCCACCTCGACGAGGTGCGCTGGCCCGTGGCCTTCGGTCTGTTCGCCTACATCGACCTCATCGGCTACCTCCCAGGTGCCCTGGCCCACCGCAGAGCCCGCGGAGGCGCCGTCCCGCGCGTGTACTACGTCCTGTACAACGCGATGCACAGCTGGCTCACCGCCGGAGCCCTCGTGAGCCTGTGGGCCTGGACCGTCGGCTGGGAGTGGGCGCTGCTCGCCGTGCCGCTGCACCTGTGCGGCGACCGGGGCCTGCTGGGCAACTTCCTGAAGCCGTTCTCCGTACCCTTCGAACCCCACGCCCACCCCGCCTTCACCGAACTGGAGGCCAAGCTGTCCGCGCCCGCGGCACCGGCGGCCCGCCCGCACGCCACCGTCCACCACCTGACACGGGAGCGCGCATGACGGTGCCCCCTCATCTGCTGCCCCCGCGGCCCGGCGTGGACGACGCCACCCTGGCCCTGCGCACCTACAGCGACCACCCCAGCGGATACCTCGCCCTGAACCGCACGACGAGCTGGTACATGTGCCCCCGCGTACCGGGTCTGATCGCCCACCGGCCGGGCCGGCACCAAGTGATCCAGTTCGCCGGTCCGTTCGCCGCCCCGGCCGACCGCGGGCGTCTCCTGGACGAGTTCCTCTTCCAGCTGCACGCCGGACGGTTCCACAAGCCCCAGCTCACAGCGGTGCAGCTGCAACGCAGGCACGTGGCGCTGTACGAGCGGCGCGACTTCACCGTGAACCAGCTGGGGAGCACCTACGGAATCGACCTCACCCGGTTCGAGCTGCGCGGCAAGCCCCTGGCCAAGGTCCGGCAGAACGTCAACCGAGCCCGCCGCGAAGGGGTGACCGTCACCGAGGCACACTCCGGTGACCTGGGACAGCACAAGGAGCTCGACGCGATCGACGCCGCCTGGCTGCGCGCCAAGGGCCGCCACGTCAGGCCGCTGACCTTCCTGGTCGGCGAGCGCGGCGGTCCCGGAGCCCCGCTGCGCCGCACCTTCGTCGCCCGCCGACAGGGCCGAACGGTCGGCTACATCACCTACTCGCCCGTCTGGGGGAGCAGGCCGGGCTGGCTGTACGACCTGACCCGCCGCTCACCGCACGCACCGGTCGGCACGGTGGAACTGATCAACCTGACCGCCCTGACCCGCTTCCAGGACGAGGGCGCGGGCTGGCTGCACCTGGGCCTCACCCCCTGCGCGGGCCTGGCCGACGAGCACGAGCCCGCATCCGCGTCACGGACACTGACGCGGGCACTGCGGGCGGTCGCGGACCACGGCCAGGCCCTCTACCCCGTACGCACGCAGGAGGCGTTCAAGCGCAAATGGGCCCCTCACCTCATCGAGCCGGAATACGTCGCCTTCCAGAACGGGGTAAGGCCGCGCGCGATCGGACGCCTCCTCAAGGTCACCGGCGTCCTGTGACACCACACGACCAACACCAACGGAAGGACCCCCACCTCATGACGGCCACAGCCCTGCCCATAGAGACCGACTGGGACAACGCCCCGAGCGTGCTCGACGGCGCCCGCACGCTGCGGCTCAGCCCGCAGGAGCGCAACCTGCCCTACTGGCTGCGCCACGTCGCGGGCACCATGCTGGGCAGACTCTCCGACGACGCGGTGCCCGAAGCGGCCCCCACCGAAGCGGTGCGCACCCCGGGCCCCCTGCGCGAGGCCCTCATCGACGAGTTCACCTTCCGGCACCTGGCCGAGGAGAAGGCCGCCCGCGCCCTGTCACTCCTCGTCTTCCACGCACCGGGCACCGACGACCTGGAGTTCTTCGCCACCCAACTGATCGACGAGGCCCGGCACGCGCGTGCGTTCAAAGAGCACCTGCTGCGCCTGGACCTGACCCCCGCCGAGATCGACGCCGCCATCGCCCGCACGGCCGCGACGACCGCTGCCGCGGTGCTCGACCCGCTGGAGGACTTCGGCCTGAGCGTCCTGCGCGACGAGGACGACTACTACGGCGGTGTGCTGGTCCTCACCGTTCTCGTCGAGGGAGTCCTGGCGCCCGCGGCCGAACTGAGCGAGCGCAAGTGGTCCCCGCTCGACCCGGCGGCGGCCCTGGTCGAGCGCGGCGCCAACATGGACGAGATCCGCCACCTCGCCGTCGGCAGCTCGGTGGTACGCCGCTACCTCACCCAGCACCCCGAGCAGCGCCCCCGACTGCTGAAGCTGATCACGGAGGGCCGTCGGCTCTGGGAGGAACTGCCCATGCGCCAGGTGCTGATCCGTCGCGAATCGCTCTTCCAGGAAGGGCTCGCCCAGCACGCCGGACTCGTCGGCGACTACGAGATCTGGTCCGGTCGGCGCCTGGTGGACACCGGGATCGAGGAGCGGATGGAAGCCGCGGAACGCTGGTCCCGTGAGACCCAGGACAGCCGCCTTGCGTACATGCTCCTTTCGGACGGCGCCCGGTGAACGCCCCCGTTTCCGGGCCCGGCCACCGAGGGACCCGCTGGGAGGTGCCGGTGCCCGCAGACGTCGGGCACGACCCGCAGCGGGTCATCACCCGTGTCGTCGAACCGATCGGCACGCCCAGCGCGGTCGTGATGATCTGGCCCGCGATGGCCGTGAACGCCTCGTACTACGCCCCCTTCTGTGCCGAGCTGGCCGGACTCGGCATCGCGACCGTCACCGCCGACCTGCGGGGACAGGGCGAGAGCCGACCCAGGCCCGGCCGGGATTCGCGCCACGGCTACCACGAACTGGCGTCGCGGGACTGGCCCGCGCTGGTGGCGGCGACCCGCGAACGCTTCGGCGAGGACGTGGCGCTGTACCTGCTTGGTCACAGCATCGGAGGCCAGATCTCCGTGCTGTACGCGGCACGCGAGCCCCAGGGCGTCGACGGCCTGATCTTCGTGGCCGCCGGGTCGGTGCACTTCCGCGGGTTCCCGGCCCTCAGCGGCCTGCGGGTGCTGCTGAGCACCCAGCTGGCGGCGCTGCTCGCCCGCGTGTGGGGTTACTTTCCCGGCCACCGGCTCGGGTTCGCGGGCAGGCAGCCGACGGCGCTGATCCGGGACTGGGCCAGGATCGCCCGCACGGGCCGGTTCCGCCCCTCGGGCGCCGACCTCGACTACGAGGAGCGGCTCCCCTCCGTACGGCTGCCCGTCCTCGCCGTCTCCGTCCGCGGGGACGGCCTCGCTCCGCCCGCGGCGGTGGACCGGCTGTGTGCCGCACTGCCCTCGGCCGTCGTGCACCGCTGGCACTACGCACCGGACGGCGGGGGACAGGTGGGTCACGTCCGGTGGGCCAGGAAGGGAGCACCCGTCGCGGCGAGAATCCGCTCCTGGATCGATGAGGGACGTGTGTTGTAATACTCGGAACGAGCCGTATCGTTCGTGCCATGCTTTCGTCATGCCCCCCGCCCCGGCGTCATCAAGCGAGTAACCCATGGGACTGAAGAGAACCCTCCAGCAAGTGCCGGACAAGGACGGCACCCACCTGCGGGACTTGGACGCACGTGAGCGGATTCTCGCCGCCACCCTGCGGATTCTCGCCCAGGACGGCTACTCCAGGCTGACCATCGGGGGAGTGGCGGTCGAGGCGCGCGTGGGCAAGGCGACGATCTACCGTTCCTGGCCGAACAAACCGGCTCTCGTCCTCGACGCGGTGCGCGAGGAACTCCCCGCCGTACCCACCGCCGACGTCGGAGACAGCGAGACCGAAATGGTCGCGGTGGCCTGCTCGCTCTCCAATCTGTACTGCTCGCAGAAGATCCGCATGGCGCTGCCCGCGCTCGTCGCGGACGTGGCGGACGACTCCGGTCTCCGCCGCCTCCTCGCGGAGAACCTCATCGAGGGCCGCAAGGCGTCCTCCTACGAGGTGCTGGCACGCGCCGTCGAACGCGGCACCCTCCCCGAGGACACGGACATCTCGCTGATCCTCGACTCCTGGGCGGGAACGATGCTGTTCCGCAGCCTGTTCTTCGGAGCGAGCGTCGACGAGGAGACAGTCCGGCGCATGGTGGCCGCCACCGTCGCCGCGCCGCCTCGACGCCCCGCGAACTGAGGCCCGGCCCGGTTGCGGCGGTGCGTGACAGCCACCTTTCGACCCGGGCTCAGGCCGCGGGGCCGGTGGCGCCGGTCATGAGCGGGTGTGCGGCCAACTGGTCCAGCAGGGTCCGCAGTTCCTCCGTCTGCTGGTCGGGCAGCGGCAGCAGAGGTGGCCGCGGCGAGCCGACGCCGCGCTGTCGCAGTGCGAGCCCCGCCTTGATGGCGCGCGGCAGACCGTGGCCGACGATGAACCGGAGGAAGGGCAGCAGTTCGCTCAGGACCGCCTCGGCCCGTTCGTCTTCGCCGCCGGTCGCCGCCGCGTGGAGTGCCAGAACCCACTGCGGGACCAGACAGGGCGCGGCGGTGCACCAGCCGGCGGCGCCGGAGCGGAAGGCCTCCAGCGCGACCGGGTTGTTGCCGTTGTAGACCGACAGCGCCCCGTCGGACATGTCCTGGAGGGCGCGGAACCGGGCGACGATGCCGGAACTCTCCTTGACCATCGTCAAGTTCGGGATTCCGCGGGCGAGCGCGACCACCGTCTCCGGTTGCAAGTCCACGCCGCTGGTGCCCGGGTTGTTGTAGAGCATCATGGGGAGGTCGGTGGCCGCGGCCACCCTGCTGTAGTGCCGCACCAGTTCGGCCTCGGTCAGCTTCCAGTACACCTGGGGCAGCACCATGACGGCGGTGGCACCGTTCCGTGCGGCCACCCGGGCCCGGCGGATCGTGCCCTCGGTGCTCCAGTGCGAGACGCCGACCAGTGTGGGTACGCGCCCCGAGACGGTCTGCAGGGTGGTCTCGCAGACGGCGTCCCACTCGACCTCGCGCAGATAGGCGCTCTCGCCCGTACTGCCGAGCGGGGCGATGCCGTGGCTGCCGCTCTCCACCAGGTCGTCGGTGAGCCGACGCAGCGCGCCGAGATCGACCTGGCCGGTGGTGGGGTCGAAGGGGGTGACCGGGTAGGAGATGATGCCCGTCAGCGGCGGATTGGCCATCACAGTTCCACCCCGGCCGAGACGCAGTCCGGGTGGTTGCGCAGCGCCCGCCGGGCGTAATAGGCGAAGTTGGCCTTGCTGCGGCGGTCGGTGCCGGTCCAGTCGTGGGCCTCGCGGGCAAGGGCGGGGTCGAGCGGTTGAATGGTCCCGGCCGCCATGGCGAGGAGCTGGAGGCGTGCGGCGCGCTCGATGAGCACCGCCAGATTGCAGGCCTCCTCGACGGTGGCTCCGGTGACGAGCTGGCCGTGGTGGGCCAGCAGGATGGCGCGCTTGTCGCCCAGGGCCGCGGAGATGATCTCACCCTCCTCGTTGCCGACCGGCACGCCGGGCCACTCCTTGAGGAAGGCGCAGTCGTCGTACAGGGGTGTGGTGTCCATCTGGGAGATGACGAGTGGAACCTCCAGCATGGCCAGCGCCGCGGTGTGCAGGGAGTGCGTGTGGACGATGCAGTGCACGTCCTCGCGGGTGCGGTAGATCCAGGAGTGGAAGCGGTTGGCGGGGTTGGGCATGCCGTTCCCCTCCAGGACCTGGAGGTCTTCGTCGACCAGCAGCAGGTTGTCCTCGGTGATCTCGTCGAAACCGAGTCCCAGGCGCTGGGTGTAGTAGGTGCCCGCCTGCTGGCCGCGGGCGCTGATCTGGCCCGCGAGCCCCGAGTCGTGTCCGCCGTCGAAGGCGATGCGGCACGTCAGGGCGAGCTTCTGCCGTGTGGTGAGCTTCGAGTCGCCGAAGTGGTCGCTCATCAACCGCTCGGCCCGCTCGACGAGCACGTCCTTCGGTTCTTGCAGGGTCTTGGCCATGGCCATCGATCTGCTCCAGTCCAGAGTCGCCGGGGTCGCCTGTGAGCAATCCCCGCATACGCGTCGCGTGCCGCCCGTGAGCAACACCTTGCGGAAACAAGGTTCACGGTAGGACACCTTGTGTCATGGCGCAAGACGCTGCCCGGCCGCAGACGGTCCGACTCCTACAGAGGGTCAGGCGTCGACTCGCTCCAGCAGGCGGACGGTCACGGTGTCTCCCTCCTCCTTGCCGATCGCCTTCCGCACTTCCGCCTTCACGGGCAGCTTGTGCGTCCCGTCCCCCAGAGCCATGAACGAACTCTGGAAGGGATGACCGTCGATCGTGCCCCGGACCTTCACCAGGCCGCGCGTGCCGAAGAACTCGGCCGAATCGGGCCACACGAGGTAGGTCCAGCCACCCTTGTTCGGGCTCTTCAGCAGGGTTGCGGTGAATTGCTTGTCCATGACGGATACCACCTGTCCAGGAGCGTTCGACGCGCGGATGAGGTCGTTGCCGTCCGGGTCGCACACGGCGAACATGGGCGGCATTCAGGAGGTAGGACGGAGACAGGCGGCGGAACTCATCGCTGCGGGCCGCGCATCATTCGCCGGGTGGTGGAACGGCGGGGCAGTCGACGTCGGTGCGACCGGCGGCGCGCATTCAGGGAAGCCGGATGCGCGAAGAGTTCGCGGCGTCGGCGTCGGCGTGTGCGTGGTCGTCGGTGACCATGAGGAGGACGACCGCACGTTCGGTGCCGGTGGAACGGAGCTTGTGCGGGTGCGTGGCCTTGAAGTAGGCACAGTCGCCGGTGGCGAGGGTGATGGTGCGGGACGGCAGGATCAGTTCGGCCTGCCCGTGGTGGACGAAGAGGAACTCCTCGCCGGGGTGATCGCGGAAGGGGACCGGTCCGGCGTCATGAGGGGGATAGAGCATGAAGGGGGTCATGCTCTTGGTACCGCCCCCGAGGGCCAGGCCCTCGTAGCGGGTCCCGGCCTCGTCGCCGGCGGTGAGCGACTGGCGTTCACCGGCGCGGGTGACCGTGACGTCCGTAAGTTCCTCGGCGTCCGCGAAGAGATGGTCGAGAGGCACATCGAGGGCTTTGGCGAGTGAGGCGCTGATGGCGATCGACGGGACGCTCTGGCCGCGCTCGACCTTGGACAGGTAGCTCTTGGTGACACCGGCGCGCGCCGCCAACGCTTCCAGGGTCATGAGGCGTTCCTTGCGCAGCTGTCGCACCCGGTTGATCACTGCCGTCTCCCCTTCGCCTGTCCCACGCCGGTCGATGGCCGGGCGCCACCCAAGTATGGCGGGTCCGCCCCGGGCCACGGACAACGCCCACGCTGTGGGCCGTGCGTACGCCCACGGGCGACGCCACGCACAGACGCTTATCGGCAGGGGGCTTCCGCCGGAGGAGAGCAGTAGGGCACAGAATGAAGTCCTCAGCGACCAACGCACGGGCAAGCTCGTGCTCACCCTTCTGGAGGTCTGACGGTGAGGATCGCCGAAACCCACATCTATCAGTACGGTCTGCCGGTCCTCAACGGCCCCTACAGGCTGGGTCATGCGGAGATCAGGAATCTCTCCACGACACTGGTCAAGCTGGTGGCCGACAATGGGCTGGTCGGCTGGGGCGAAACCTGCCCGATCGGCCCCACCTACGCCGAATCCCACGCCGCCGGTGCCGTGGCGGCACTCCGTGAGATGGCGCCGGGGCTGAGCGGCGCCGAGGTGCTGCCCGTACCGTTGCACCGGCGCGTCGACGGCCTGCTCCACGGCCACACCTACGCCAAGGCGGCCATCGACATCGCCGCCCACGACCTTCTCGGCAAGCACCTCGGCGTCAGCGTGTCCGACCTTCTGGGCGGCGCGCTGACCGATCGCGTGCCGTCCTACTACGCCATCGGTGTCGGCGCGCCGGATGAGTCCGCCCGCATCGCGGCGGAGAAACGCGCCGAGGGGTACCCGCGCCTACAGATCAAGGTCGGTGGACGGCCGGTCGAAGAAGACATCGAGACCATCCGCAAGGTGTGGGAGGCCATCCGCGGGTCGGGGACACGCCTGTCGGTCGACGGCAACCGCACCCTGACCACGCGCGACGCCCTACGACTCAGCCGGGAATGCCCCGACATCCCCTTCGTCCTGGAACAGCCCTGCGACACCGTCGAGGATCTGCGGAAGATCCGCCCGCAAATCAGCCATGGCATCTACATGGACGAGAGCGCCACCGGTCTGCATACGGTGATCACCGCCGCCGGCACCGGGCTGGTCGACGGCTTCGGCATGAAGGTGACGCGGATCGGCGGGCTGCACCCGATGCGCGCGTTCCGTGACCTCTGCGCGGCCCGGAATCTGCCGCACACCTGCGACGACGCCTGGGGCGGCGACATTGTTGCCGCCGCCTGCACCCATATCGGCGCGACGGTGACGCCGGAGCTGCTCGAAGGCGTCTGGATCGCGGCCCCCTATATCGACGGCCATTACGACCCGGAGGACGGGATCCGCGTCGAAGGCGGCCACATCGAGCGACCGCGGGGCCCTGGGCTCGGCGTCGTACCGGATGAGAGCCTTTTCGGTGCCCCAGTGGCCTCCTTTTGAAGACAACGCTCCTGAGGCGGAGTGACCGAGGCGTGCCGGGCACACGCCCACCGCCGTACGCGATACGGCCACTCAGGCAAAAAGGACGCTCCGGCGCGTCTTCGAAGGGCCGGGACGGGAACACGTGCTGCATGACAACACCACAACCGCTGCCCGGCGTGGCAGAGTCCTACTGGATGGCTACCACCGACGCTCCCCGGTGGCCGCTGCTGGACGCCGACACGACGGCGGACGTCGTCGTCATCGGCGCCGGCATGGCGGGCCTCAGCACCGCCTGGGAACTGGCCAAGGCAGGCCGCCACGTGGTCGTGGTCGAAGCGGACCGGGTGGCCGCCGGAGTCTCCGGCTACACCACGGCGAAACTGACCGCGGCCCACTCCCTCGTCTACGACCGACTGCGCCGCACTCGCGGCGAACAAGGGGCACGTCACTACGCCCGGTCCCAGCAGGCAGCGGTGGAGCGGGTCGCCTCCGTCGCGGACGAACTGGGCGTCGACTGCGACTATGAGACCGCATCGGCTCTGACCTTCACCACGGACCCGCGCCAACGCCAGGCGTTCCAGGACGAGGCCGAGGCCGCCGCGGAGGCGGGCCTTGACGCCCGCGTCGTGACCGACACCGATCTGCCGTTCCCTGTATCGGCGGCCGTGGAGGTGGCACACCAGGCACAGTTCCACCCTCGTAAGTACCTGCTGGCCCTGGCCGACGACATCCGGGCACGAGGCGGTGCGCTCTACGAACGTACCCGGGTGACCGGCCTGACCGAGGGCAGCCCGTGCAAGGTGACGACCGAGCGGGGAGCGACGGTCACCGCGCAGAACGTCGTCATCGCCACGCACTACCCGGTGTTCGACAGGGCCCTGCACTTCGCGCGCCTCTCACCTCGGCGCGAGCTGGTCGTCGCGGCCCCCATCGCCACCGCGGCGGCCCCACAGCACATGTACATCACCGACGACATGGGCAAGCGTTCCATCCGTAGCGCCCCGCTCGATGAGGATCAGCGGCTGCTCATCGTCACGGGCGAGAGCTTCACCCCCGGCACGGGCGACACGCGCGAGCGATTCCGCCGACTGGACGCCTGGATGCACGAACACTTCCCCGTCGGAGCCACGGCGTACCGGTGGGCCGCCCAGGACAACGACGTGAGTGACGGCGTGCCGTTGGTCGGGCCCTTCCACCCGGGCGCCCGCCATGTCCACGTGGCCACCGGCTTCGGCGGCTGGGGCATGAGCGGAGGCGCCATGGCGGGACAGCTGCTGGCCTCGGCACTCACCGGCACACCACCCGAGTGGGCCGGGCTGTATGACCCGCGGCGGCTGTTCAGCACCCTCCGCGAAGGCTCGACCCTGGTCAAGCAGCAGGCAGAGGTCGCACGTCACTTCGTCGGCGACCGGCTGAAGACCTCCCACGTCGACGTGGTGACCGACATCCCGCCGGGCACCGGAGCCGTCGTACGGATCGAGGGCCGCCGCTGCGCCGTCTACCGCGGCGAGGACGGCGCCACCCACGCGGTCTCGGCCCGCTGCACCCATCTCGGCTGCCTGGTCGCCTTCAACGAAGCGGAGACCGCGTGGGAATGCCCGTGCCACGGTTCGCGGTTCGGCATCAACGGCGAGGTGCTACAAGGTCCGGCCGTGCGGCCACTGCCCGCCCGGAAAATCTGAGCCGCCGGACGAAGAGGCCCTCATCCCGCTCAGAGTCGGCTGGGCCCGCTGCGGCGGCTCGGCGAAGTGCCCCTCGGAGCGCTGGTCGGACTCGGCTTCGAAGTGCTTGGCGCAGGCCCGCAGGAACGGCATCGACAGCAGCCGGGCAGAGGTGTCGACAGGGCCGGGCGGGGCGTCGATGTACAGCCGGTCGACAAGCCTGGTGCACTCGTCCACGAGCTGCCGCGCGGCCGTGGCGACATCCGCGTCGCTGTTCAGCAGCACCGGGCCGAGGCGGCGTTCCAGCCAGCGCAGATGGGTGCGGGCCGCCTCGTGCTGGGGCCGCCTGGCCGCCGGCGCTAAGACGGGCCACATCTCCACGATGTGTCCGATCTGTTCGGCGTCCTCGGCGAAGTCGCTGCACGTGCGCAGCCGTCGCTCGTACGCCGTGCGCCGGTCCGCCGCGTCCGGCGCCTGCTGTCTTCGGAGCGGAGCCAGCCCGGCGCGCACCGCGAAGCGGGGGAGGGCCGCGCCCGCGAGGGTGACCGCGCACGCGGTGGCGAGGGCGAGGAGTAGATCCATGCACCGCATTGTGCGCAGCAGACGAGGGGCCCTGGCACGCAAGCGGGGCCCCATGTCACCTCGACGGATCAAGCTGACGGGTGATCCCCGGGCCGGGCCCCCCGCACCGTGCGCGCGGCGCGGCCCGTGTCCGCAGCCGCGATGGTCAGCTCCGCCAGGTGGGCGGGACTGGCAGAGGTCCCGGTGGTACGAGGGACAGGGAGTGACCGCCGGTCCGGCCGGTGAGCCAGCCCAGCAGCTCGGCCGCCGGGCCGCACACGCGCGGCCCTTCGCCGCCGCCGATCACGCGTGGGAGCTGGTCCTCATCGGCACACAGTGTCATGGGCGGACTGTGGGGATCGGCGCGGAGCCTTTCCGTGGTCGTCTCCAGTTCGTGGGCGACGAACCGGGCGGGCCAGTCGGCCGGACGGTGCCCCGCGGCGAGGTCGGTGTGGTGCACCTCCACCTCGCGCAGCATGCTGCCGACGGCTCTGCGTACGGGGCGCAGACCCGCTCCGAGCCAGCGCACCGGTACGTGCCAGGCGTGCGGAGGGTGGGTGGCGGCTGCGGAGAGGAAGCGTCGCAGGGCGCTGTCCATGTCGTGCAGGAGCGCGTCGGCGGGCCGCCCGGCGCCCTCTTCGATCTCCCGTTCCCGCTGCTCGTTGCTGGCGTACTGCGGCAGATCGATGCCTTCACGCGCGGCGGTGAGCAGTCGGCTGCGCGAGTCGGCACTGCGGGCGAGGTGGGTCAGGACGTGGGCGCGGCTCCAGCCGGGCAGCAGGGAGGGAGCGCGTACGTCCTGGTCCGACAGCGCGGCCGCCGTCGAGAGCAAGCGCTCGACGCTGGTACGCAGCAGGGGGAGGAGGGCCGCAGGGGTGTAGTCCTCTTGATCGTGGGGCATGTTGCTCCGATCGGTGACGGGCTGTCGTCTTCTTCGGCCGCCGGAAGCGGGGACCAGGGGTGGGCCGTCGAGGACATCACGGCCTCCGTCCCTGACTCAAGTGGCCAGGTCGAGCCACTCCCCGACGGCCAGTACGTGTGCGCGCCGCCCGGCGTGGGCGCGGAACTCGTTCTCCGGGTCGGGGGTCTCGACGTAGCCCGGGATCTTGTCCGGCTGCTCCGTCTCGTAGTGGATCGGCACCGCGTACGGGGCGTCGAGGATCTCCGCTGCCGCGGCGGCCTGTCTCGGGTCCAGCGCGGCGGGCAGCGGGCTCGGTGGCTGGAGGTGCGGGGCGTCGACCACCGCGCCGTTGGCGGGCAGGAACGCCGCGTCGAACGGGCTGAACCTGCGCGCTATGCGCCACCAGAAGCCGTGGAACATCGTGTCGCCGCCGTGGAAGACGCGCTGCCCGTCGGCCTGCACCACCCAGTTCAACTGGGGGTCGCCGAGGCCGTCGATGGAGGGGACCGCGGTGACGCTGAAGGGCCCGAGTTCACCGGTGGACCAGGTGTCCACGACCTCGGCGGCGAGCCGGTGCCGGGTCAGCTCACGCTC
The DNA here is from genome assembly GCF_041028215.1 of Streptomyces flavofungini. Taxonomy (GTDB): domain Bacteria; phylum Actinomycetota; class Actinomycetes; order Streptomycetales; family Streptomycetaceae; genus Streptomyces; species Streptomyces flavofungini_B. The sequence goes on along the minus strand of NZ_JASKYR010000035.1, from coordinate 9,427 downwards.
GGCCAGCAGCGTCGTCACGTTGTCCACGTCGTCACCGTGGCCGGGCGCAGGTCGCAGCACCGGTGCCCCCGGCGTCAGCGCGTCCGCGAGTGCGGTCGCGTCGGTGTGGTCCCGGTGCAGGTGGGTGACGAGAGCGGCGTCGGCCTTCCCGCTCGGCGGTGTCAGCCCCACGCCGGGCTTCCAGCCCGTGAACAGCGGTGAGAGGTCCCGCACGTAGTCGATCAGCAGTCGCTTGCCGCTCGCCTCGAACTCCAGTCCGGCCCAGCCCAGTCGTCGCACCCGCATCGCGCACTCCCTTGTTTCGGTGGTTGCCCCGGTCGGTGGTTGTGCCCCGGTCGGTGGCTGCCCCGGAAGTCAGCGTACGAGCGTTCTCTAAAGCAATAGCGAACGCTCGTACGCTATCCTCGCCGCATGTCACCACGACGCTCAGCGGCCGATGCGCAGGCGACCCGGGGCCGGATCCTCGGCCGCGCTGCCGAGATCGCCTCCGAGGAAGGGCTGGACGGCATCACCATCGGCCGCCTCGCCGAGGAGCTGGAGATGAGCAAGTCCGGGGTGCACAAGCACTTCGGCACCAAGGAGACACTGCAGATCTCCACGCTGGACAAGGCGTTCGTGGACTTCTGGCACCGGGTGGTCGAGCCCGCGCTGACCGAACCCCCGGGGCTGCGGCGGCTGCGCGCGGTGTGCGCCCACTCCGTGGGTTACCTCGAAGCGCCGCTGCTGCCCGGCGGCTGCCTGATGACCGCGGCACTCAGCGAGTACGACGGCCGCCCCGGCCGGGTCCGCGACGCGGTGGCCGAGGTGTGGTCACGCTGGCGGGAACAGCTGCGGACGGACCTGACGGCAGCGGTGGAGAACGGCGAACTGCCCGCCACATTCGACATCGACCAGGCCCTGTTCGAGATCGTCGCCGCCGGGCTCGCCCTGAACGTGGCCATGCAGCTCCAGCACGACCGGGCGGCCGTGGACCGGGCCCGCCGCGCGATCGAACGGGCCTTGGACCAGTCCTGACCGCACGCCGGACCGTGCACGGGCCGAGCGCGTCGAGCAAGCGGCCCACCGGAGGCTCAAGAGGAGGCGAGGCCGCACTTGTCGCGGTCTGGCAGCGGCCCTGCAAACGACGGAAAGAACATGCACGCATAAATCTGCACCGCCGCCATACGGACGGTCCCTGCTCAGTTCCCCCACGCGTCCTGTCCCGCATTGACGCTGCTGTTGTGCGGGAGTAGGACCAAAATGGAGCCTCGCACCGAGCTATGGAGCGCCACACCGAACCAGGGACTACGTACCCACCCAATGGTCGCCATGCAATGGCCGTCAACCAAGGGGGAAGCCCGTGGCCATCGATCAGAAGCAGCTCCTGCAAGCGATCTACGACGCGATCTTCGACGCGCTCACCGTCACCCCGTCCGGGATCGGTGGAGGGCAACCGATATTGCGTCGGGCATCGACGTACATGTCGCTGCAACTACCTGGAAACCCCATAGACGCGGCTCAGTTCGCCAATCCTTGGTCTCCGACCAATCTCAGCGGCTCCGTCGCGGCAAGCGAGAACTTCGCCACCCTGATAGACCCCGTGCCCCTGCTGACACCGGCCTACGCGGTCGGGGGTGTCAGCACGGACACCGTCTACGGTGAGATCGTCCGCGCGAACGTGAACCCACCGCCGCCCGACCCCGATGGGCAGAAGGCGTACGACAAGGCGTTCAACCTGCTCTTCGTGGACGGCCAGGACTTCGACCAGGACGGTCTGCCCGTGACCGTGAAAGTCGACTCGCCGCTGTATCGGAACTACAAGAACAAGTTCCAGATCTACAACGCGGCCCTGCTCAGCTACACGACGAACTACCTGCAATTCGACCTCAGCAAACCGGAGGACCAGCGCAAGTGGGCCATCCTGGCACCGGTGCTCAGGGCGCCAGTGGACCTGGCCTATCAGGATCTGCAGGCAGCCAGCCCCGGCGTCGTGGAGAGCGCACTCGCCACCCTGGGCCAGTACCAGCAGTCGAGCATCGCGGGGACATTCTCACGCGCCAGGCAGACGTATACGCAGACCAGGCGCGGCAGCCTCGTCGACGCGAACATTTTCTGGCACCTGTGTGAGGCATTCCCCGGGAACTGGTTCGCTGAATCAGCGGCCGCGAATTTCACGGCGCTGACGTTGCAGAGCAGTCGGCTCCGCCTCAACGAGGAGTCGCGGTTCTCGCGCTACGGAGTCGGTGGCGGAGTCAATCTGGGGGTGTGGCGGGTCGGCGCCGCCGGCACCACGGAACGCACCCAGTACAGCCTCAACACCGAGACATCCAACATGACCATATCGTTCCGCTTCGGCCGGATCGAGATACGTCGCCGCTGGCTGGACACGTCACTGACATCTCTGCGGGGGTGGAGCACGGCGGGCCGTCGGCCGGGTGACTATTCCACCGGCGAGGTCAACGACAAGAACGAGGGAATCTTCTCGCTGCTGCCCACTGCCTTCATCGTGGCCAGGGACATCAAGATAAGCGCGGACTGGGGGTCCACGGACCTGCAGAGGGCCACACAGTCCACGTCCATCAGGAGCAGCGTCGGCATAGGGCCGTTCTCCCTGTCCGGCAGCTACCAGAACAGCTCGTCGACCCGCCGCTTCGCGTCGTCCTTCGACGGCACAACGCTCACCGTCCCGGGCGCGCAGATCATCGCCTGGCTGAGCAGTGTCATTCCCTTCTCGCCGCCGACCGACGGTCCGCCCTCGGCCAGGGCGGAGCAACTGGCCCTGGCAGCGGCCCGCCGGCCCGCGCGTCCCAACGTCTACGCCGCACCGTGGCTGGAATCTCCCGGCGGCGGCGAGGCCGAGGGCCCCGTGAGCCCCGGGATGACGCCGGCTTCGATGACCGACAACGCGGCGGAGGAGGTGCCTGCCGAAGCCGGGGCCACCGCGTCCGGAGCGTCTTCGGAGCCCGTCAGCAGCCGGTTCCTGTCGGCCGAGTCCTGAACTGCGATGAGGACACCGTAGGACCGCGTGCTGCTCGAACAGAGCGCACGCTGCTCGCGAGGTTCTCGGCGGCGTAGTCCCGTACGTCGTCGAGAACCTCGGCGGCATATCAGTCGCTTCACGAGCAGCCCCCTGGTGGAACCGCCCGCCGCGCGGTCCGTCCTGCTAGTGAGCCGTGTGACCGCCTCGGCGCTCGGCTTCCGAGATCGCCGAGGCCAGTTCATCGGGTGTGAGCGTGAACGATGAGGTGTGGTCCCGCGTGATGCGCCAGCCGTCGCGCGTGCGGCGCCAGACCAACGCCGAGGTCGCCCGGAGACCGGTCACCGTGCCGTCCGCCCCGGTGATTCGTGCGACGAAGCCGAGATAGACGCTGGCGAGATCGCCGGACAGGACGACGTCCGGCTCCATGGCGATCCAGTGTTCCGCCGCGCGGAGCCCGTTGAAGACGGGTTCCCACATGGACTCGTACTCCGCGGCGCTCCTCGCGATCCGATGCTGGGCGTCCGCGTCGTCGTAGTACAGAGTGCCCTTCCCGTGCCAGTCGTACAGGTGCCCGAAGGTGTCGCGGAAAACGAACTCCCCGCTGTCCTCGGCACGGTTCCAGCCGAAGACCCAGGACCGGGCCCGTCGCGTCAGCTCCCGCTCGTCGTCCTTCGCGCCGGCCGCGCTGGCTGAGGCCGGGGCGGCGGCGTATGCCCCGACCGCGGCGACGGCGGCGCTGCCCAGTATGAGGCGTCGGTTCAGCTTGTCTGCCATGTTCGAAACCCTTTCCGCAATCGCTTGAACACGTCTCCGACCCTAGGAGGGGCGGGGTGACTGTGGCAGGACGTGCCGCACCCACCCAGACCGGGGTGTCCTCTTCGGCGATCGAGCCGTTACGTATACGTAGGTCACGCCTCCGGGATAGCCGGGACAGGCCGCCGACCAGTAGGTTTCCTTGCACCGGTCATTCGAGGCGGCATCCCGACAGCGCCGCCGGGACGCGATTGCCGCATACGGCGCCTGCTCCAAGAGGTTCGCGACCGCCTGCTCTCCGCCCCGGCCGTCGGTCTGCCGCGGTCAACTTCCCACGAGGGGTAACACGATGAGCACGCAGCCGACGAACGACGCCACCGCGGCGGTCAGCGAGGAAGAGCTGCCCAGCAACTGGGGGCGCTGGGGCGCCGACGACGAGCTGGGTACGCTCAACCTCATCACTGAGGAGGCCCGGGCCAGGGGCGCGGCGGAGGCCCGTACCGGACGAGTGGTCTCGCTGGCGCAGCCGATCCGGCCCACGCCGTTGGTCAGCGGGCCCTTCGCACCCACCTCCGGTGACTACGCGCCGGTCCAGCAGTTGATGCAGTACACCGGAGACGCACCCGCGACGGCGGACATGATGCTGGTGGCCAACCACCACGTACGCTCGACCCACCTGGACGCCCTGGGACACCAGATCCGCGACGGCCGGGTCTACCCGGGGCGCCCTGTCGCCGAGTGTGTGACACCGGCCGGGCTGCGGCACGGCTCCACGGCGGCGTTCGCGGCCGGGATCGTCACCCGGGGTGTCCTGCTCGACCTGGCCTTCGACGGCCCGCTGCCTATGGGGCACCCGATCACCCCGGAGGACTTCGAGGCCGCCGAGGCCCGCCAGGGGGTGCGGCTGGAGTCCGGGGACGCCCTGGTGGTGCGCTGCGGGTGGGTCTACGCCATCGACCCCGCGAAGCCGATGCCGGGCATCAGCCTGGACGCGGTGCGCTGGATGCACCGGCGCGGTGTGTCCCTGTACGCCGGTGACCTCGGCGACGCTTTCCCGCCGCTCGACCCCGCCGTACCCGGACCGCTGCACCGCGTCGCCATCCCGCTGCTGGGGATGCCTCTGATCGACGTCGCGGAGCTTGAGGAACTGGCCGCCGTCTGCACCGAATCGCAGCGCTACGCCTTCCTTCTCACCGTCGCTCCTCCCCGCATCCACGGCCTGACCGGCGTCCCGGTCAACCCTCTGGCGATCTTCTGACGAGCGGGCGTCCGCTGCCGCTCCTGGCACGGGCAGCCTGCTTCTGCCGAACCTCCGTGCCACGACGGGCAGATGGGAGGCCGAGCCCCCCGACGACCTTGTGCGGGGGTCTCGGTCTCGCCGTCAGTAGAAAACTTCCAACACTACGAGACGTTTCGTCTTGCGTCAGGGCTCTCGGTGGCGTACTGTCCTGCTCATGGGTTCTCTGTGAAAACACCGGCGCCGACCGCGTAGAGCACTGCTCCGCCGTCGCCGCCCAGCCGTGCAGTCATCCACTCCGACCCGGCCCGGGCTCCCGCCCACGCGGCCAGAAGGACCCTGATCATGCACACCTCACAACTCACCCTCAGCCATGTCACCAAGCGCTACCCGGGCCGTGTCGTTCTGGACCAGGTCTCCTTCACGCTCAAGCCGGGCGAGAAGGCCGGCCTGATCGGGGACAACGGCGCGGGCAAGTCCACCCTGCTCCGCATCGTCGCGGGGGAGGAGCGACCGGACAGCGGCGAGGTGGCCGTGTCCGCCGCCGGCGGCGTCGGCTACCTGCCTCAGACCATCCCCCTGCCCGCGACCGCCACCGTCCAGGACGCCGTCGACCTGGCCCTGGCGGACCTGCGCGCCCTGGAGGCGGAGCTGCACCGGGCCGAGCGAACGCTCGTGGACAGCGAGGACCCGGCGGCCCTTGCCCACTACGGGGCGCTCGCAGGGCGTTTCGAGGCGCGGGGCGGCTACGACGCCGACCACCGGGTGGACGTCGCGCTGCACCACCTCGGCCTGCCGACGCTGCGCCGCGAACGTCTGCTGGGCACCCTCTCCGGCGGCGAGCGCTCACGCCTCGCCCTGGCCGGTGTGCTCGCGGGCCGACCGGAGGTCCTGCTCCTGGACGAGCCGACGAACGACCTGGACGATCAGGCTCTTGAGTGGCTGGAGGCCGAGCTGCGGGCGCACCGCGGCACGGTTCTCGCCGTCACCCATGACCGCGTTTTCCTGGAGCGTTTGACGGCCACCATCTTGGAGGTCGACGCGGGCCAGGTCACCCGGTACGGCGACGGCTACACCGGCTACCGCACGGCGAAGGCGGCAGAGCGCCGCCGCCATCTCCAGGAGTACGAACAGTGGCGCCTTGAGCTGGCCCGCAATGAGCGGCTCGCCGCCGGACACGTCGCCCGCCTCGACGCGATCCCGCGCAAGGCGCCGCTGGCCAACTTCGGCCACGGCGGCTTCCGCGCCCGCGGCCGGGCGCACGGGGCGATGGCCCGCATCCGCAATGCCCGCGAGCGCCTGGAGCGGCTGACCACGCAACCCGTGGCGCCGCCGCCGGACCCACTGGCCTTCACGGCGCAGGTGAAGACGGCGGCAACGGTCGCGGACGGCACCGGGACCCCGTCTGCGCGGCCGGACTCCATACAACTGCTGGACGTACGCGTGGGTGACCGCCTGCGCCTGGACTCTCTCACCCTCGGTCACCGCGGGCGGCTGCTCGTCACCGGTCCCAACGGCGTCGGCAAGACGACGCTGCTGAAGCTGCTCGCCGGTGAACTGCGGCCCGACGGGGGCTCGGTGCGGGCTCCGGGCCGGGTGGGCCATCTGCGCCAGGATCTGACGCCGTGGCCACGGGACCTGACGGTGGTCGAGGCGTTCGGGCTCGACCGGGTGGGTTCGGCCGACGAGCACGCCGAGGCCCTGCTCGCCCTCGGGCTCTTCCGCCCCGCACACCTGCGGCTGCGGATGGGCGAGCTCTCCTACGGCCAGCGCCGCCGCGTCGACCTGGCCCGTCTGGTCACGGAACCCGCCGACCTCCTGCTCCTCGACGAGCCGACGAACCACCTGTCACCGGCGCTGGTCGAGGAACTGGAAGAGGCGCTTAGCGGTTTTGCGGGCGCCGTCGTGCTGGTCACCCATGACCGAGCACTACGCAGGCGGTTCAAGGGGGAGCATCTGGAACTGCCGGAGACGGCGGACCTCCGGGTGGGGTGACCGAAGGATCTGGCGGCCGCTCGCCAGAGGCGCGTACCGAACTCCAGGTCACGGACACAGGAGCGGGAATTCCGCCGTCTTCCAGAGTGCTCGGACGGCGGCGTCCCTGCCGCCGGAGCCGTCGTCGGTGCCGGTTCCGGAGCCGTCGTCGGTGCCGGTTCCGATGTGGTCGTCGGCGGTCCACACCCTGGTCTCGGAGGTGGCGCCACCGACCGGTGACCAGCCCGGGTCACCGGTGGCGGCGAAGTCGGCCCAGGCGCGCACCATCCGGCGCGCCAGTTCCTGGTCAGCGGGGGTGGGCGCGCCGCCGATGAGGAAGGCCAGGTGCTCATCATCGACATTGCCGAAGGCGAAGGGGATGTCCGCGCAGTGCCAGGCGCGCACTCTTCCCCGCGCGCCGGTGCGCCGCCGGTCGAAGCGGGACAGGAACGCCCGGCCGCCGCCCCGGGTGTGGGATTCGATGAGACGGTCGGCGTATTCGCCGAACAGGAGGTCGCTGTAGATGGTGAGGTAGAGGTCGAGCACCGGGGCCTCGGGCATTGCGACGCGGTATCCGGCTACCAGGCGGTCGGGCAGGCGGAAGTCCGAAGCGAAGCGGGCGAGTTGCTCGTCGTCGGTGGCCTTTGCGCTGCTGCCCACGGCGTCGAGCAACCGGCACTCCTCCGTGGTGTGACACACCAGCAGGTCCACGCCGCGGCTCGCACCGGCCGCCAGACCCGTGAGGGGGTCGGTGGGCAGGATGTCGCCGTCGAGGACAGGCGCGTACAACGAGGGGGCGTAGTGGCGGGATCCGGCGGTGGGGTCGCGCCGGTAGCGGTCGACCRASAKSKCGGCGGCGGTGACCAGCGCCTGCGGGGTCGTGGCCGCCAGGCCCGCGCGGGTGGCGGGGCAGCCCGCCGCCGCGATCTCGCGCGTGGTCGCGGCGGCTGTGTCAGGCGTGTAGCAGGGGCTGGCGGGGCTGTGCGCGATGGCGCGGCGGAACAGGCCTCGGGCGCGGTCCATCACCATGAGGCAGGCCACGGAGGCGGCGCCCGAGGACTGCCCGGCGACGGTGACATTGTCGGGGTCTCCGCCGAAGGCGGCGATGTTGTCGCGCACCCAGCGCAGGGCGGCGACCTGGTCGAGCAGGCCCCGGTTGTCGGGACAGGCGTGGTCCCCCTCTGCCGGGACATGGCCGAAGCCCTCGAAGCCGATGCGGTAGTTGCAGATGACCACGGTCAGTCCGGCCCGGGCGAGCACGGTGCCGTCGAAGCCGGGCTGGGCGGACGAGCCGAAGGTGTAGGCGCCGCCGTGGATCCAGAACAGGACCGGCAGCCGGCCACCGTCCTGGACCGGCGTCCATATGTTGACGGACAGGATGTCCTCGTCACCGGGCGACCACACGGGCGTCCCGGGCAGTCGAGCCGACTGCGGAGCGATCGGACCGAACTCTCTTCCCTCCCGCACTCCGGTCCACGACGCCGCCGCGGCGGGCTCCCGGAATCGGTTGGCGCCGAACGGCGGGGCGGCATAGGGGGCTCCGAGGACGGCGACAACATCGGCGGCTGCTCGAAAGCCCCGCACCGAACCGTTCTTCGTCTTGAAGATGTCCACCGGCAACTGCCTCTCCCCACGTGCCCGCGGGGCAAAGGGCCGTACGGCTCGGACCCGGCCGGACATCCAGCATATGATCCTCAACTGCAGTGCGTGCCCGCGCTGGTGGCGATGCGCTGCCTGCCTACGAGGGAAGAGACCATGTCGAATTTCTCAGTGTCCTGGCGCGCGGCGAAGAAGTGCGAGCAGACATGGACGCAGGCCGTTCACCAGCTGCGCCGGGGCGATCAGCGCTCGGCGGCGGCTCTGTTCGACACGGCGGTCGCGCACGACCCCACAGCGGCGGACGCGTGGCTGGGTCTCCATGCGGCGGGGTGGAGGCAGGCCGAGGCGGTGCAGACGATGGCACGGTTCTCCCACACCTTCGGCGCGCTGCGGACGAAGGCCGGCCTGCCGCTGTCCTCCCGGTACAACATCGGCGGCTATGTCACCAGCCGCCTGGAGACCGCGCGAGACCTCTGGCTGGCCACGATGGCGGGTCTGCTGTTCGAAGGGCGTCTGGACGATGCGGGGCAGTTCCTGTCCACGGCGGTTCCGGACTGCGACGAGACCCGATTCATACTGACCAGGTACGCCTTCCTCAGGAACGACTGGCCGCTGGTCCTGGAGCACTCGCGGGGGATCACGGACGGCTTCCTGCTCGACGAGGCGCAGCTGTACACCGGTATCGCCCTGTGGAAGCAGGGCGTCAACCATGAGGCGCTGCGTGTACTCGGCACGGTGCCGCAGGAACTGGGGGCGGAGAGCGGGTTCGCCGCCGAGGTGGCCTACTTCCGTGGGCGGGCGCTGGATGACCTCGACCGTGCGGACGAGGCGCTCCAGCAGTACCAGTTCACGTATCGACTCCAGCCCGACTTCGTGGACGTGGCCGAGCGGGCACAGGCGAGGAC
>NZ_JASKYR010000349.1:0-8345 GCF_041028215.1 Streptomyces flavofungini | reverse complement strand
GTTCCTGCGGGTCAGCCAGAGCGCGCCCGCCGCGCCCGCGAGCAGCACCGTGCCGCCGAGGGTGCCGAGGGCGATGGCGGAGTCGGCGGGTCCGGTCTGCGGCAGTTCGCCGCCGCCGGAGGCCGCGCTGCCGGAGCCGCCGGAGGCGTCGGTGCCGCCGGTGCCGCCCGTCGCTCCGCCCGAGCCGGTGTCGGAGCCCGAGCCTCCTGTCCCCCCGGTGTCGTCCGAGCCGCCGGAGCCGCCCGATCCCTTGACGGTGAGTTCCAGGGACGGCTTCGGGTTGTTGGACGGCGTGCACGTGGTCGTCGTACCGAGCGCCTTGATCGTGAGGACCCCGGCCGTGAAGGTGACCTTGCCGCTCTTCTTCGGCGTGTACGTGCCCGACAGGTCACTGATCTTGATGGGCGTGTTGGCGGGGATCGCCTCGGCGTTGGTCGCCCCGGACACCGCCACCGTGCCGCTCTCGGCGCCGCCCAGCTTGATCACCGCGCTTGGCTTCATCGCGCCCTTGCCGAGCTCCACGGGGCTGGAGGAGACGCCCTTCTGGAAGGACATCGTGAGCTTGTAGCCGCTGCCGCTCCTGACGCTCTTGATGTCGATCGGCGAGACGGCGCTCTTGTCCCCGATCGGCGTCTTGCACTGGTAGTTGACGTCCTGGACGGTGGCCTGCGCGGCGGGGGCGGCCATCAGCACCGCTGAGCCGCCGGCCAGGGCGGTGGCAAGCGCGAGCGCGGCCGATTTCTTGTACGACACCTCGTGTTCCCCTCATGCCGGTCGTCGTGGCGTGCCGCGGTGCGGAGTAACGCTGAATTACTGACGGCACATCAGATTGGGCGCTCAAGGTACGCCCGGGACCTTGCCGAGGGAAGACAAAAGACGCGCCGGATCCGTGGTGATCCGGCGCGTGAGTGAACCGCGGGTAACAGCCGTGGCCAGGGGCGGCCGGGCCGATGGGGGACGGGCCGATACGGGGACGGGCCGAAGCAGGACGGACTCAGGCGGGTGCGCCCATCTCCGCCCATACCTTCTTACCCGCCGCTCCCTGCGTACGGACGACGCCCCAGTCGAGGCAGAGCCGCTGGACGATGAACATGCCGTGGCCGCCGGGGCGACCGGCACGGTGCGGGGTGCGCGGGGCGGGCTGCCCCGTACCCCGGTCGGAGACCTCGATGCGCAGCACTTTCCCGTCGGTGGAGAGCCAGAGCTCGTCGGGGCCCTCGGCATGCAGGCAGGCGTTGGTGACCAGCTCGGAGACGACGAGGAGCACGTCCTCGGCGGCGGCGCGCCGCTCGGCGCTCTCCGCGGGCAGCCAGCCCCAGGCGTGCAGCGCCTCCCGGGTGTAGTCACGGGCCATCGGAACGATGCCGCTCGCCCCGTTCAGGCTCAACCTGCGGACCTGGCGAGCGCCTGGCTCCCCGGAGGCACGGTCCGCGGGAGCGTCCGCGACGGTGGCCTCGGACTCCGGGCCACGGTCGCCCGGCGAGTAAGGCCGGGTGGTGCTCATCAGCGCTTCACCTCACCGACAAGAGGACTGAGGACTCTGGCCACGCAGAGGACTCTGGACGAGTAGGGACATCGACTGCTTGCCGTTCTTACAGATGACGGATTCAGGTCTCTCCTGCCCGGCCGGACCGTGAGAACACCCACTTATTCCGGACGGCCCGTGTGACACTGGTAACGCCTTGATCACACGAGGACAACTGACGCGTAACTATCACGCGGGACCGGCACGAGCTCACTCCGCCAGTGCGGCGGCAAGTGTCTCGTGGACCGTGAAGACGGCCTCGGCCCCGGTGATCTCGAAGACCCGCGCCACCACCGGCAGCATCCCGGCCAGGTGGATTCCACCCCCCGCGGCCTCGGCCTTGAGCCGGGCCCCGAGCAGCACGTTGAGCCCGGTGGAGTCGCAGAACTCAAGCCGCGAGCAGTCCACCACAAGCTTGGTAACGCCCTCGTCGAGGCAGCTTTCCAGCGGCTCCCGCAGGACATCGGCGGTGTGGTGATCCAGTTCACCCGCCGGGGTCACGACGGCGCTCGCTCCCGTCTTCCGCACTTCGACCAGAAGCCGGCCCATGTGCGCACTGCCGACCGTGCCGCGGTCCATCCGAAACTCTCTTCCGCCCCGTCGTACCTGTTGATGACGTCCCCGAACATTACGCCCTTGCCGCGCTTTGGGGTACCCGAACATCCTCCAGAATTCGGACATTTCGACTCAGAACGCACTTGCGACCGACGCGTCGAAGCGGGTAGGGGTAGAAGAGACACCAATCGACACGGACGGCTTTGGAGGCGCCGCACACCGCAGTGCACGTATTGGCATCGGCAGCCATATGCCGAGAACGATGGAGGACACCATGTCACCCCGGCTCGACGAATCGCATACTGACCAAGCGTCGTCGACAACCCTGCCGCACCGCTCCGCCACCGCGATCCCGGGCCCCACCCCTGAGTCCGCCCAGGCTCAGGACACTGAGTCCGCCCAGGCTCAGCTCGCCCTCGAAGGGCTTCACGACCTTCCCGAGATCCCGCCGTACGACGAAGTGGCGCCGCTGGACGCGAGGGCCCTGTCCAAGACCCTCTTCGAGCGTCTCGAAACGCTCGAGGAAGGGACGCACGAATACGCATACGTCCGCAACACACTGGTCGAGCTCAACCTCGCCCTGGTGAAGTTCGCGGCCTCCCGGTTCCGCTCCCGCAGCGAGCCGATGGAGGACATCATCCAGGTCGGCACGATCGGCCTCATCAAGGCGATCGACCGCTTCGAGCTCAGCCGCGGCGTTGAGTTCCCCACGTTCGCCATGCCGACGATCGTCGGTGAGGTCAAGCGCTTCTTCCGCGACACGAGCTGGTCGGTGCGCGTACCGCGCCGCCTCCAGGAGCTCCGGCTCGACCTCGCCAAGGCGGGCGACGAACTCGCTCAGCAGCTCGACCGCGCCCCCACGGTGAGCGAGCTCGCCACCCGCCTCGGCATCTCCAACGAAGAGGTCGTCGAGGGCATGGCGGCGTCCAACGCCTACACGGCGAGCTCCCTGGACGCCCAGCCCGAGGAGGACGACTCCGAGGGCGCGCTCGCGGACCGCATCGGCTACGAGGACCACGGCCTGGAGGGCATCGAGTACGTCGAGTCCCTGAAGCCGCTGATCGCCGAACTGCCGCCGCGCGACCGGAAGATCCTCTCCCTCCGCTTCGTCGCGAACATGACGCAGTCGGAGATCGGTGAGGAGCTGGGGATCTCGCAGATGCATGTCTCGCGACTGCTGTCGCGCACGCTCGTCAAGCTCCGCAAGGGCCTGACGGTCGAGGAGTAGTACGCGCACCGCACGCACCGCACGCACCGTGCGCTCTGTTGGGCCCGCCCGTTCGCTGACCATGGGCGGGCCCTTCCGCTGTCCTCAGAGGCCGCTTGTCGCCGCCGTGACGGCGGCCTCCGCGTGGATGCGGGTGGTGGGGAACACGGGTACGGGGCTGTGCTCGGCGCCGATGAGCAGCTCGATCTCGGTGCAGCCGAGGATGACGCCCTCCGCGCCCCGCCGTACGAGATCCCGGATGACCTCCTGGTAGGCGGCCCGGGACTCGTCCCGCACCACGCCGAGGCACAACTCCTCGTAAATGACGCGGTGCACGAGGTCGCGCCCGTCCCGGTCCGGCACGATGACGTCGAGCCCGTGCCCGGCGAGGCGGTCCCGGTAGAAGTCCTGCTCCATGGTGAACGCGGTGCCGAGCAGGCCCACGCGCGTGACGCCCGCCGCGCGTACGGCCTCGGCGGTGGCGTCGCCGAGGTGCAGCAGCGGCACGGAGAGCGCGTCGCGCACCTGGTCGGCGACCTTGTGCATGGTGTTGGTGCAGATCAGCACGAGATCGGCGCCGGCGGCCTCGACGCCCTTCGCGGCGGCGGCCAGCACGTCCCCGGCCCGCTCCCACTCCCCCGTGGCCTGGAGCCGCTCGATCTCCGCGAAGTCGACGGAGTAGAGCACGCAGCGGGCGGAGTGCAGCCCGCCGAGCCGTTCCTTGGTGAGCTGGTTGAGCAGCCGGTAGTACTCGGCACTGGACTCCCAGCTCATGCCGCCGATCAATCCGATGGTCCTCATACCTCTCAGCTTTTCACTCGCGGGACGCGTGGGGTGGGACCCCTGCGGCGACTAACCCTCCCCCAGTTCGCACCACACGGTCTTGCTGTTCGCGGTCTGTTCGGACGCCCCAGCGGAGGGAGACGGCGTCGAGGAGGGCGAGGCCGCGTCCGCTCTCGTCGTCGCCGCGGGTCACTCGGACGGTGACGGGGGTGCCTTCGCCGAGGTGGCGGATGACGTTGCTCTGTGACGAGCGACCGACTGGCCCCCTGAGAGGCGTCGGCAGCATTGGAAGGCGCTGCCTGCGTTGGATGGTGGAAGGGGCCCGCCCCCATGCCCTCGCACCCACTTCCGCGAAGTTGTGTTTCGGCATACAGGGGGCGTGCCGTGCGGCAAGTGCGCTGGATGGGGATTTGGTGTCGGGGTGGTGCTGTGGCGACATGGTGGTCCAGGGGCCTCAGCCCGGTACGTCCATTTTCTGGGTTCCGATGACCGACAGGAGTCGCATCGCCTCTGCTGAGGGGGTGCCCGGGGTCGCCGTGTAGAGGAAGACCCGTTGGTCGCGGTCGGTGATGTCCAGGACGTCGCAGTTCACGGATACGGGGCCGACCTGGGGGTGGTCGAAGGTTCTGCACAGGATGGGGCAGGCGGCCACCTCGTGGGTTGCCCAGAGGCGGGCGAACTCCGGGCTGGAGGTGAGGAGTTCGTTGAGCAAGGCCTTCACCTCCGGGGCGTCCGGGTAGCGGGCCGCGACCGCTCGCAGGTGGTGTGCCGCGCTGCGGGCGAACTCCTCGGCGTCCGACGCGCCGTACAGGCGGGAGTCGACCAGGAAGTGGCGGCGGACGAGGTTGCGGTCCCGGCGCGGGAGGGCCGAGAAGTCCTCCAGGAGAGCCGCCGCCAGGCCGTTCCAGGCGATGACCTCGTAGGTCGCCGACACTACGACCGCCGCCGCCTCGGGCAGGCGGTTCAGGAGGTCCACGAGGCTCGCCCGGACTTCCCTGGAGGGTCCGGCCGACGGGCCCGGCGGCGTACCGGCCAAGTGGTGCAGGTGGTCCCGTTCCGCGTCCGACAGGCGGAGCGCGCGTGCCAGTTGGCCGAGCACCTCCCGGGAGGGGTGCGGGGCCCGCGCCTGTTCGAGGCGCGTGTAGTACTCCGTCGAGATGTACGCCAACTGCGCCACCTCCTCACGGCGCAGTCCCGGCGTACGGCGGCGCGGCCCCGCGGGCAGGCCCACGTCGGCGGGGGTGATGCGTTCGCGCCTGCCGCGCAGGAAGCCCGCCAGCTCTTGTCGGTTCACCCGTCCAGTGTGCGGGCCGCGCTCCGCGCGCAGCCAGGTACTGGTGGTGCCTGGATGGGCCCGGGCGGCGGGGTCAGGCTCGGCGGCATGAACCAGATATGTGACCACCGCACCGCCCCCGGCCTGCTCGACGGCAAAGTCGCCTTCATCGCCGGGGCCAGCCGCGGCATCGGCGCCGCCGCCGCCCGCCTCTTCGCCCGGGAGGGCGCCCGCGTCCTGCTCACCGCCCGCTCGGAAGCGCCGCTGAAGGCGGTGACGGAGGAGATCGCGGAGGACGGCGGCACCGCCGCGTACGCCGTCTGCGACCTCGGGGACGGCGACAGCGTCCGGGGCGCCGTCCAGCGGGCCGTCGAGCTGTACGGACGGCTCGACGTCGCCTTCAACAACGGGGCCACCGGCCAGGCACCCGGTCCCATGGACGAGCTGTCCGAGGCCGACTTCGACCGCGTCAGCGACATCAACTTCAAGGGGCCCTGGCTCGCCATGACCGCCCAGGTCGCCGCCATCCGCGCCACCGCCGGACGCGGCGCCATCGTCAACACCTCCAGCGTCGGCAGCCTCCTGGCCAACCCCGCGCTGCCTGTCTACGGCGCGGCGAAGCGCGCGGTGAACAGCCTCACCGCGTCCGCCGCCGTCACGTACGGCCCGGAGGGCATCCGCGTCAACGCCGTCGCGCCCGGCACCACCCTCACGGAGATGCTGCGCGACTGGGACGCGGAGTCCCCCGGCATCATCGAGCAGCTCAACGCCCAGACGCCGCTGCGGCGTGCCGCCGACCCCGAAGAGATCGCGCAGGCCGCCGCCTGGCTGCTCAGCGACCGCGCCTCCTACGTCACCGGCACGGTCCTCCGCGTCGACGGCGGTATGTGGGCCTGACCCCGCCTGACCCCGCCTGACCCCATCAGGCCACGCGCGCGCCCGCGCGCCAGACCTCGCTGACCAGCGGGACCCCCGGGCGGTACGCCAGATGCACGTGGCTGGGGGCGTCGAGGAGGGCCAGGTCCGCCCGTGCGCCCTCGCGCAGCACGCCGACGTCCGTGCGGCGCAGGGCCGCCGCGCCGCCCGCCGTCGCCGACCAGACCGCCTCGTCCGGGGTCATGCCCATGTCCCGTACGGCGAGCGCGACGCAGAACGGCACCGAGGACGTGAACGACGAGCCCGGGTTGCAGTCCGTGGAAAGGGCCACCGTCGCGCCCGCGTCCAGGAGGCGGCGGGCGTCCGGCCACTCCGCCCGCGTCGAGAACTCCGCGCCGGGCAGCAGGGTCGCCACCGTGTTGCCCTGGGCCAGGGCGTCCACGTCGGCGTCCGTGAGGTGGGTGCAGTGGTCGGCGCTTGCCGCGTCCAGTTCGACGGCGAGCTGGACCCCCGGGCCGTACGAGAGCTGGTTGGCGTGGATACGGGGGTGCAGGCCCCTCGCCTTGCCCGCCGTGAGGATCGCGCGGGCCTGGTCGCCGTCGAAGGCACCCTTCTCGCAGAAGACGTCGATCCAGCGGGCGTGCGGGGCGCAGGCCTCCAGCATCTCGCCGGTGACCAGCTCCACATAGGCCGCCGGGTCGTCGGCGTAGTCCGGCGGGACGATGTGCGCGCCGAGGAACGTGACCTCGTCCGTGTGCTTCGCCGCGATGCGGAGGGCCCTGGACTCGTGCTCGGTGCTCAGGCCGTAGCCGGACTTCGTCTCGAAGGTGGTCGTGCCCTGGCGGAGGGCTTCGGCCAGGTAGTGCCGGACGTTCGCCTCCAGGGCCTCGTCCGTCGCCGCGCGGGTCGCCGCGACCGTCGTACGGATGCCGCCCGCCGAGTACGGGCGGCCCGACATCCTCGCGTTGAACTCCTGGGTGCGGTCGCCCGCGAAGACGAGGTGGCTGTGGCTGTCCACGAAGCCGGGGATGGCGGCCTGGCCTCCGGCGTCGTGCCGCGCGTCCGCCGACGGGGCCTTGGCGGCCGGGCCCACCCAGGCGATGGTGTCGCCTTCGAGGACGACTGCGGCGTCCGTCAGCAGGCCCAGGGGGGTCCCGTCCCCCTGGGAGGGGTCGTTCGTGACGAGCGATGCGATGTTGGTGATCAGGGTGGTCGTGGTCGTGGTCATGGCTCCGGCTCCGGTGKGGTGGGCGGGGTYCTTCTCCCCGATCCCGCCCCTTCCCGGAACCCCCCCCCCCCCCCCCCCCCCCCCCCCCCCCCCCCCCCCCCCCCCCCCCCCCCCCCCCCCCCCCCCCCCCCCCCCCCCCGCCCCGGACCCCGCTCCTCAAACGCCGGAGGGGCTGAGAGCCTGGCCCCTCCGGCGGGGCCGGTGATTTACGCCGGGTGCAACCCGGGGTCACCCGCCTCGGTGACGAAGGACGCCGCCGTCCTGATGGGGGCGCCCGGCGTCGTGACGGCGTTCAGCGTCTTGAAGTCGGCCCGTGCCGCTTCGCGGTCGTAGGCGACCGTGACGTAGCCGCGCCGGCCGTTGTAGAAGCGCAGGTGCGGGTTGGCCTTGGTGTAGGTGTCCCAGTTGGACGGCTTGTCGGCGCCGTCCTTGCCGCTGGCTATGGACGTGGCGACGATCTCCGTGCCGAGGTTCTTGGAGGAGGGGTCGTCGAAGTCGGCCTTGATGTCGAAGGCGTAGCCGACGTGCACGTCACCGGTGAGGACCATGAGGTTGTCGAGGCCCGCGGCCCGCGCGCCCGCGAGGACCCGCTGCCGCGAGGCGCGGTAGCCGTCCCAGGCGTCCATGGACAGCTTCGGCTCCGCGGTGAGGTCCAGCCTGCGCTGGGAGAAGGTGACCTGCTGGGGGACGACGTTCCACCGGGCCCGCGAGCGGCGCCAGCCGTCGATGAGCCAGCGCTCCTGGGTGGCGCCGGTGATGGTGCGCGCCGGGTCGTCCGTCTCGGGCCCCGCGGCGTGCGMCTTGKCGCCGTACGCCTGGTCGGAGCGGTACTGCCGGGTGTCGAGGATGTCGAACTGGGCGAGGCGGCCCCAGGCGAGTCGGCGGTAGAGCTGGGCGT
>NZ_JASKYR010000348.1:0-8171 GCF_041028215.1 Streptomyces flavofungini | reverse complement strand
GCCCGGGGGCCCGCGCCCGCCGGTTGTGCGCGGGGGGCGTGCGCGGGGTCGTGCGCGGGCCGCGTGGGGATCAGGCCGTCGCGGTGCCGTTCGGGGCGTCGCGGRGCATGCAGGTCAGGCGGGCGCTGCAGACCCGCTTGTCGTGCTCGTCGGTGATCACGATCTCGTACGTCGCCGTGGAGCGGCCCCGGTGCACGGGGGTGGCCACGCCCGTGACCAGGCCGGAGCGGGCGCCGCGGTGGTGCGTGCAGTTCAGGTCGACGCCGACGGCGAGCTTGTTGACGCCGCCGTGGAGCATGGCGCCGACCGAGCCGAGGGTCTCGGCGAGGACGGCGGAGGCGCCGCCGTGCAGCAGGCCGTAGGGCTGGGTGTTGCCCTCGACCGGCATCGTGCCGACCACGCGCTCGGCGGAGGCCTCCAGGACCTGGACGCCCATGCGGGTGCCGAGGTGTCCCGCGGAGAACAGGGAGGGCAGGTCGACGCCGAGCGCGGCGTACTCCTCGATGACCTGCTGCGGGAACTTCACGCTGTTCTGCTCGCCCATGGGCCCGGCTCCGTCCGTTCGTCGTCGCACCTGCGGCTGAGCGTTCGCTCAGCCGTCACTGAGCGAACGCTCAGTCGATCGCCGATTGTTCCAGGCGTACGACGACGGACTTGCTGGCAGGGGTGTTGCTGGTGTCCGCGGTGGCGTCGAGCGGCACCAGGACGTTGGTCTCGGGGTAGTACGCGGCGGCGCAGCCCCTGGCCGTCGGGTAGTGCACGACGCGGAAACCGGGCGCGCGGCGCTCCACACCGTCCCGCCACTCGCCGACCAGATCGGCGTACGCCCCGTCGGCGAAGCCGAGGGCGAGGGCGTCGTCGGGGTTGACGAGGACCACGCGGCGGCCGTTTCTGATCCCGCGATAGCGGTCGTCCAGGCCGTAGATGGTGGTGTTGTACTGGTCGTGCGAGCGCAGGGTCTGGAGCAGCAGCCGCCCCTCGGGCACGGCCGGGAACTCGACGGGGGCGGCCGTGAAGTTGGCCTTGCCGGTGGCGGTGGGGAAGCGGCGCTCGTCGCGCGGGGCGTGCGGCAGGGCGAAGCCGCCGGGGGTGGCGACCTTGGCGTTGAAGTCCTCGAAACCGGGGACCACGCGCGCGATGCGGTCGCGCACGGCGGCGTAGTCCTTCTCGAACTCCTCCCAGGGGGTGCGCGAGGCCTCGCCGAGGACGCGGCGGGCCAGGCGGCACACGATGGCGGGCTCGGAGAGGAGCTCGGCGCTCGCGGGCTCCAGGCGTCCCCGGGAGGCGTGCACCATGCCCATGGAGTCCTCGACGGTCACGAACTGCTCGCCGCCGCCCTGGACGTCGCGCTCGGTGCGGCCGAGTGTCGGCAGGATCAGGGCGCGGGCGCCGGTCACGGCGTGCGAGCGGTTCAGCTTCGTGGAGACGTGGACGGTGAGCCGGGCCCTGCGCATGGCGGCCTCGGTGACCTCGGTGTCGGGGGACGCCGACACGAAATTGCCGCCCATGGCGAAGAAGACCTTCGCCTCGCCGTCGCGCAGCGCGCGGATGGCGCGGACGACGTCCAGGCCGTGGTGGCGGGGCGGGGCGAAGCCGAACTCCTTCTCCAGGGCGTCGAGGAAGGCGGGTGCGGGCCGCTCGAAGATGCCCATGGTGCGGTCGCCCTGCACGTTCGAATGGCCGCGGACCGGGCAGACGCCTGCGCCGGGGCGGCCGATGTTGCCGCGGAGCAGCAGGAAGTTGACGACTTCGCGGATGGTGGGCACGGAGTGCTTGTGCTGGGTCAGGCCCATCGCCCAGCACACGACGGTGCGCCGCGAGGCGAGGACCATGCGCAGCGCCTCCTCGACGCTCGCGCGCTCCAGGCCCGTGGCCTTCAGGGTCTCGTCCCAGTCGGCGTCCCGCGCGGCGGCGGCGAACTCTTCGTACCCATGGGTGTGGGCGTCGATGAAGTCCTTGTCGACCGCGCCCTCCGTCTGAAGGATGAGCTTGTTCAGGAGGCGGAAGAGGGCCTGGTCGCCGCCGATGCGGACCTGGAGGAAGAGGTCGGTCAGGGCGGTGCCCTTGAGCATGCCCTGCGGCGTCTGGGGGTTCTTGAAGCGCTCCATGCCCGCTTCGGGCAGCGGATTGACCGTGATGATCCTCGCGCCGTTGTTCTTCGCCTTCTCCAGGGCGGAGAGCATGCGCGGGTGGTTCGTGCCGGGGTTCTGTCCGGCGACGATGATCAGATCCGACTGGTGGAGGTCGTCCAGCAGGACGCTGCCCTTGCCGACGCCGAGCGTCTCGGTCAGCGCGGAACCGGACGACTCATGGCACATGTTCGAACAGTCGGGGAGGTTGTTCGTGCCGAGCTCGCGGGCGAAGAGCTGGTAGAGGAAGGCCGCCTCGTTGCTGGTGCGGCCCGAGGTGTAGAAGACCGCCTCGTCCGGGCTGTCCAGGGCGGTGAGCTCTTCGGCGACGATGTCGAAGGCCCGCTCCCAGGAGACCGGCTCATAGCGCTCGGCGCCCTCCGCCAGATACATCGGACCGGTGAGGCGGCCCTGCTGGCCCAGCCAGTACCCGCTGCGGGTCGCGAGGTCCGCCACGGGGTGCGCGGCGAAGAACTCCGGGGTGACCCGGCGCAGCGTGGCCTCCTCGGCCACCGCCTTCGCGCCGTTCTCACAGAACTCCGCCCTGTGCCGGTGGTCCGGCTCGGGCCAGGCGCAGCCGGGGCAGTCGAAGCCGTCCTTCTGATTGACGCGGAGCAGCGTCAGCGCGGTGCGGCGCACGCCCATCTGCCGCTGCGCGATCCGCAGGGTGTGCCCGATGGCGGGGAGGCCGGCCGCCGCGTGCTGCGCCGGGGCGACCCGCGGCGCGTCCTGGACCGGATCGCCCTTGGGCGGCTTGCTTGCCATGGTCGGCTTCCCTTCGAGCACGTGCGTGAGCTACGTCTGCGATCCTCCCACGCGACGGTGACAATCCGGGGGCCCGGGTGCCGCGGAGGACGGGACTGTCAGTGGGGCGTGGCAGGATCGGGGACGTGGCAGAAACAGCAGCGAAGAAGAAGTCCGAGACCGCGGCGACGAAGGCGGGGAAGGCGGGCGCCGGGCAGCGTCCGCGCCTGCTCCTCATGGACGGGCACTCCCTGGCCTACCGGGCGTTCTTCGCGCTGCCCGCGGAGAATTTCACGACCGCGACGGGCCAGCCGACGAACGCGATCTACGGCTTCGCGTCGATGCTGGCGAACACGCTGCGCGACGAGGCGCCCACGCACTTCGCGGTGGCGTTCGACGTCTCGCGCAAGACCTGGCGCTCCGAGGAGTTCTCGGAGTACAAGGCGAACCGCTCCAAGACCCCGGACGAGTTCAAGGGCCAGGTCGAGCTGATCGGCGAGATGCTCGACGCGATGCACGCGGTGCGCTTCGCCGTCGACGGCTTCGAGGCCGACGACGTCATCGCCACGCTCGCCACCCAGGCGGAGGCCGCGGGCTTCGAGGTCCTGATCGTCACCGGCGACCGGGACTCCTTCCAGCTCATCACCGACCACGTCACGGTGCTGTATCCCACCAAGGGCGTCTCGGAGCTGACCCGCTTCACCCCGGAGAAGGTCGAGGAGAAGTACGGCCTGACCCCCAGCCAGTACCCCGACTTCGCGGCGCTGCGCGGCGACCCCTCGGACAACCTCCCCGGCATCCCGGGCGTCGGCGAGAAGACGGCCGCGAAGTGGATCAACCAGTTCGGTTCCTTCGCCGACCTGGTCGAGCGCGCCGACGAGGTCAAGGGCAAGGCCGGCCAGAACTTCCGCGACCACCTGGAGGCGGTGAAGCTCAACCGCCGCCTGACCGAGATGGTCCGCGACGTGGAACTGCCCAAGACGGTCGCCGACTTGGAGCGCGCTCCGTATGACAGGACGGCGCTCGCCATGGTCCTGGACACCCTGGAGATCCGTAACCCCTCGCTGCGCGAGCGGCTGCTCGCCGTGGACCCGGGCGCCGAGGAGGCCGAGCAGGCCCCGGCGGAGCCCGGCGTCGAGCTGGACGGGTCGGTGCTCGGCGCGGGCGAGCTCGCCCCGTGGCTGGCCGAGCACGGCAAGGCGGTCCTCGGCGTCGCCACCGTCGACACCTGGCAGCTCGGTTCGGGCACGGTCACCGAGGTGGCGCTCGCCGCCGCCGGGGGAGCGGCCGCCTGGTTCGACCCGGCGTCCCTGGACGAGGCGGACGAGAACGCGTTCGCGGCCTGGATCTCCGACCCGGCCAAGCCCAAGGTCATGCACAACGCCAAGTCGGTGATGCGGGTCTTCCCCGAGCACGGCTGGACGGTGGACGGCGTCACCATGGACACCGCCCTGGCCGCGTATCTGGTCAAGCCCGGCCGCCGCTCCTTCGCGCTGGACGCGCTCTCCCTGGAGTATCTGGGCCGTGAGCTCGCCCCCGCCTCCGCCGCCGACGGGCAGCTCGCCTTCGGTACCGAGGAGGACGACCGGGCCGAGGCCGACTCCCTGATGTCGCAGGCCCGCACGGTCCTGGACCTGGGCACCGCCTTCGGCGAGAAGCTCACGGAGGTGCGCGCGAGCGACCTGCTCACCGACGTCGAGCTGCCGACGTCCGCGCTCCTCGCCTCCCTGGAGCGGCACGGCATCGCCGCCGACCGCGCGCACCTGGAGGCGATGGAGCAGCAGTTCGCCGGGGCCGTGCAGCAGGCGGTGAAGGAGGCGCACGCGGCGGCGGGCCACGAGTTCAACCTCGGTTCGCCCAAGCAGCTTCAGGAAGTCCTCTTCGGCGAGCTGAACCTGCCGAAGACGAAGAAGACCAAGACCGGGTACACCACGGACGCCGACGCCCTGGCCTGGCTCGCCGCCCAGACGGAGAACGAACTCCCGGTCATCATGCTCCGCCACCGCGAGCAGGCGAAGCTGCGGGTCACCGTCGAGGGCCTGATCAAGTCGATCGCCGCGGACGGCCGTATCCACACCACGTTCAACCAGACGGTCGCCGCCACGGGCCGCCTCTCCTCCACGGAGCCGAACCTCCAGAACATCCCGGTCCGTACCGACGAGGGCCGGGCGATCCGCCGCGGCTTCGTGGTCGGCGAGGGCTTCGAATCGCTGATGACCGCGGACTACAGCCAGATCGAGCTGCGCGTGATGGCCCACCTCTCCGAGGACGAGGGCCTCCTTGAGGCGTTCACCTCCGGCGAGGACCTGCACACCACGGTCGCCTCGCAGGTCTTCTCGGTCGAGCGGGACGCCGTGGACGCCGAGATGCGCCGCAAGATCAAGGCGATGTCGTACGGCCTGGCGTACGGCCTGTCGGCCTTCGGCCTCTCCCAGCAGCTCAGCATCGAGGCGGGCGAGGCGCGGGTCCTGATGGACACGTACTTCGAGCGGTTCGGCGGGGTGCGGGACTATCTGCGGCGCGCGGTCGACGAGGCCCGCGCCACGGGCTACACGGAGACGATGCTGGGCCGCCGCCGCTATCTCCCCGACCTCAACAGCGACAACCGCCAGCGCCGCGAGATGGCCGAGCGGATGGCTCTGAACGCGCCCATCCAGGGCACGGCCGCGGACATCGTCAAGATCGCCATGCTGAACGTCCACCGTGCCCTGACCGAGGCGAAGCTCGCTTCCCGCATGCTGCTCCAGGTCCACGACGAAATCGTCCTGGAGATCGCCCCCGGCGAGCGGACGAAGGTGGAGGAACTGGTCCGCAGAGAAATGGCCGGAGCGGTAGCCCTGCGGGCCCCCCTGGACGTCTCGGTAGGCGTAGGCCCCAACTGGGAATCAGCGGCCCACTAGCCCCTCCGGGCGCTTCACCGGTCCCGTCCCCCGCGCCGAGACATACCCGAGCGAGACCCCGCCGGGGGCGCGGGGAACGGTGCCCCGAGACGTGCCCGAGCGAGACCCCGCCAGGGGCGCGGGGAACTGCGCGGCCAACCACGACGCACCCGCAGAGGGAGCGACACGCGAAGCCCCCAGGCCAGGGGCGCGGGGAACTGCGCGACCAACCAGGACGCACCCGCAGGGAGAGCGACACGCGAAGCCCCCCAGCCCAGGGGCGCGGGGCACGACATACCGGAACCGCTCAAGCAAGGCACGCCACTTCACCCACGTGGCCGCCGCCCCCGCGCCCCCCGGCGCGGACCCGGCCAGGATGACGGAATGACCCCTCGCCGGCCGAAGCCCCGCCGCCGCTCCGTGCTAGCCGCGGYACTCGCCACGGCCCTCCTGACGCCGGTACCGGCGACCGCCGCCGACGCCGCCCGCCTCCAGGGCACCGGCATGGGCGCGGGCGGAAGCACGGGCTCGGCCCTGTGCACCGCCGCCCGGGACCGCACGCTCGCCGCCCGGATGACCCAGGACATCAGGGCGGCCCTGGCCAACAGGGCGGGCACCGTCTCCATCGCCGTCTACGACACCCGTACCGGCACCGTCTGCCGCCTCGCGAACCACCGGCGCTACGACGCGGCGAGCATCGCCAAGGTACTGATGATGGAGGCCACGCTGCGCCGCGCGCAGGAGTGGCGGCGCACCCTCACCACCTGGGAGCGCGGAAAGATCCGCCCCATGATCACCCGCTCGGACAACGAGGCGGCCCGGCGGCTCTGGGCCGACCTCGGCCACGCCTACCTCAACAAGTTCCTGCGCGTCGCGGGCACCACCCGGACCACGCCCGGCAGGTACGGGTACTGGGGCCTGACCACCACCACGGCCGCCGACCAGCTCCGGCTGCTCGGCGCGCTCGCCACCGACCGGGGGGTCCTCGGTCCGCGCGCGCGTGCCTACGGGCTCCGGCAGATGGCGGACGTCCGGCGCGACCAGCGCTGGGGCGTCCCCGCGGGCATGCCGCGCGGTATCCGCGCCCACCTCAAGAACGGCTGGCTGCCGAGGTCGTCGCACGGCTGGCGCGTCCACAGCATCGGCGCGTTCACGGGCGGCGGCCGCTCGTACCGCATGGCGGTCCTCTCGCACGACAACCCCTCCATGGCGTACGGAGTGCGTACGGTGGAACGTGTCGCGCAGGCGGTGCACCGCAACCTCAACCGGGGCCGCGCCATGAACCAGGACTTCACCCCGGAGAGCGAGATCAGCGAGGTTCCGGACGGCTCGGCTCCGGCCCAGCGGCCGGGGGGCGGGCCCGCCGCGTAACAGCCCTGTCGCGACCATCAGGCCAACCGGTAAAAACCGGGCGCGAACAGGTGCCTGCGCGCCGGAAGTTGTCGTAGTGTCGCCAGGGTCACCCCGCCGGGGAGCACGCGCGTACGAAGGCAAGCGTGTACGGAGGCGGGGTCGGCGCGCAACGGTCGGAAAAGGGGAGGGGTGGCTCGGTCATGGCGCCGGTATTCGGCAGGCGGCTGCGGAGGGGAGCGGTGACCAGCGCGGTCGCCGCGGCGGCGGTGGCGGCACTCGCCGCGTCGCAGGCCCCCGGTGTGACGGACGTCCCACGCGACGAGACGACGGCCGGAGCCGCGGATTCGCCCTCGGCGTCGGACGACTCGGCGACCGGCGGCTCGCCCTACTTCACCGACCTGCCGCCCCTCCAGAGCCCCGTGCCCTCCACCGGCGACTCGCCGAAGGACCGCGAGAGGGAGCGGGAGGCGGGTCTGCCCGCCACCGTCCTCGACGCGTACAAGAAGGCCGAGGCCGCTCTCGCCCAGGACAAGCCCGGCTGCCACCTGCCCTGGGAGCTGCTCGCCGCGATAGGCAATGTCGAGTCGGGCCACGCCCGCGGCGGCCGGGTCGACGCGAACGGCACGACACTCAAGCCGATCCTCGGCCCGGTCCTGAACGGCAACGGCTTCGCGAGGATCACCGACACCGACAAGGGCGCCTACGACGGCGACTCGACGCACGACCGCGCGGTCGGCCCCATGCAGTTCATCCCCTCGACGTGGGCCTTCGCGGGCCGGGACGGCAACAACGACGGCGAGAAGGACCCCAACAACATCTACGACGCGGCGCTCGCCGCCGGTCACTACCTCTGCGCCAACGACCGCGACCTGGCCGTCGAGGCCGACCTGCACCAGGCGATCCTGAGCTACAACCGTTCCACGGAGTACCTCAACACCGTCCTGAGGTGGCTGGAGTACTACCGCAAGGGCACCCACGAGGTCCCGGACGGTACGGGCGTCCTGCCGGACGACCGCAGCGACACGGTCGTCCCCGGCGCGCGCCCGACTCCGGGCCCGCCCACCAC
>NZ_JASKYR010000347.1:0-9042 GCF_041028215.1 Streptomyces flavofungini | reverse complement strand
CTCCCTGCCCGGCTCGCCGATCCTGTACTACGGCGACGAGATCGGCATGGGCGACAACATCTGGCTCGGCGACCGCGACGCGGTCCGCACCCCCATGCAGTGGACCCCCGMCCGCAACGCGGGCTTCTCCTCCTGCGACCCCGGCCGCCTCTACCTCCCCACGATCATGGACCCGGTCTACGGCTACCAGGTCACCAACGTCGAGGCCTCCATGTCCTCGCCCTCCTCCCTCCTGCACTGGACCCGCAGGATGATCGAGATCCGCAAGCAGAACCCCGCCTTCGGCCTCGGCAGCTACACCGAACTCCCCTCCTCCAACCCCGCCGTCCTCGCCTTCCTCAGGGAAGCGCCGCCGACGGACGAGGACGGCGACGACCTCGTGCTGTGCGTTCACAACTTCTCGCGGTTCGCCCAGCCCACCGAACTGGATCTACAAGCCTTCAACGGACGCCATCCCGTCGAACTGATCGGCGGGGTGCGCTTCCCGGCCATCGGTGAACTGCCGTACCTCCTGACCCTCGCGGGGCACGGCTTCTACTGGTTCCGGCTGCGCCAGGAACCGGCGTAGGCTCCGGCAGCGCGAAGCCCGCGCGGGGCGGTTTCCCCCGCTCCGCCCTGGGCACCCACACGCAGACCGGCACCCCCGCACACTGACCTGTCCGCCACGCGGAAGGACGCGACGTCATGTCGGAAGCCGCCACCCGCCCCAACGCGCACGCCACCGCGCTGCTCGCCTCTCTCGACCCGCTCCTGCGCGAGTGGCTGCCGCGGCAGCGGTGGTTCGCCGGAAAGGGCCGCCCCATCAGCGGCTTCGAGCCGGTTGCGGTGACCGAACTCCTCCCGCGCGGCTCCACCGCCGGCCTGCTGCACCTGCTCCTGCGGGTCCACCAGCCCCTCGGCTCCGTGCGGGACCCCCTGCCCGAGGGCTCGTCGGCCGAGGGGCCCGGCGACTGCTACCAACTGCTCATCGGCGTCCGCCGCGCCCTGCCGCCGCAGCTCGCGGCCACCTTCATCGGCCATGTCACCGAGGGCCCGCTCGCCGGACAGACGGTGTACGAGGCACTGCACGACCCCCGGCTCGCGGCGCTGCTCCTGGAGCGGCTGCGGATGCCGGGGCGGCACGGGCCCCTCCGCTTCGAGCGGGACATGGGGGTGGAGATACCCAGCGGCCTCGCCCCGCGCCCGCTCAGGGCCGAGCAGTCCAACTCCTCGGTCATATACGGAGATACGTTCATCTTGAAGCTGTACCGCCGGATCGTGCCCGGCAGCAATCCCGACCTCGAACTCCCGCTGCACCTGGCCCGGCAGGGCTGCGCACGGGTGCCCGCGCCCGCCGCCTGGTTCTTCGCCGACCTCGGCACGGGCACGGGCACGGGCACCGGCACCGGCCCCGGCACGGCGGACGAGGAGTGCGGGCTCGGCGTGCTCCAGCCCTTTCTCGCCGCCGCCGACGACGGCTGGGAGCTGGCGCTGCGCATGCTCGCCAAGGGCGAGTCCTTCACCGGCGAGGCCCGGGCCATCGGCCGCGCCACGGCCGAGGTGCACGCGGCGCTCGCCGCCGCGCTGCCCACCGTCACCCTGGGCCGGGCCCAGGTGGAGCAGCTGGCCGACGCCATGGCGGAGCGGCTCGCCGCGGCGGCCCAGGCGGTCCCCGCGCTGCGGCCGTACGCGCCGGGGCTGCTCACCGCCTACGAGGCGCTGGCCGACCTCGGCGGCGAGGGCCAGTCGTGGACCGCCCAGCGCGTCCACGGCGATCTGCACCTCGGGCAGTGCATGCGCTCGCCCGACGGCAACTGGTCGCTCATCGACTTCGAGGGCGAACCCGCGCGCCCGCTCGCCGAGCGCAGGCTGCCGCAGCCCGTCGTGCGGGACGTCGCGGGCATGCTGCGCTCCTTCGACTACGCGGCCTGCTCGGCCGAGCCCTGGGCTCCCGACTGGGCCGCGGAGTGCCGGGCCGCGTTCTGCGTCGGCTACGCCGACGTCTCGGGCCGCGACCCCCGCACCGACCCCGTACTGCTGCGGGCCCACGAGACCGACAAGGCGGTCTACGAAGTCCTCTACGAAGCCCGGCACCGCCCCGGCTGGCTCCAGGTCCCGCTGGCCGCGGCCCGCCGCCTGGCCGGGACCGGCCCCGCCGACGACGCCCTCTGACCACTCCTCCACAGGAGGCTCCTCCAGTGACCCCCCGTCCCCGCAAACCGTCCGACGAAGCGGCCGAGACGGCTGCGACGGCCAAGCCCACGAAGAAGTCGCAGCCCGCGAAGAAGGCCAGGCCGGCGAAGACGGCCGAGACCGGGTCCGGATCCGGGTCCGCGGCCGCCGCCAAGAGGGCGGTGCCCGCCAAGGCCGCGAAGTCACCGGCCACCGCCAAGGCGGTGCCGGACGCCACACCCCCGAAGCCCCCGAGGGCCGCGAAGCCCGCCAGGAAGACCGCGGCGAAACGGCCGCCGAAGTCCGCAGCGGGCGCCGGGAAGAAGGCCGTGCCCGCCGCCCGGAAGGAGACGCCCGCCGAGCGGGCGGCGAGCGTGCCCGCGGCACGGGGCGTGAGCCGTCCCCGGGCGGGCGTCGCGGCCGTCACCGCCTCGCCCGTTCCGTACGAGGACCGGGTGCGGCTGCTCGACGGCACCCACCACGACCCGCACGGCGTGCTCGGGGCGCACCCCGTCGCCGGGGGCATCGCCTTCCGGGCGCTGCGGCCCTACGCCAAGGCCGTCTCCGTGGTCGCCGACGACCTCAGGGCGGAGCTGACCGACGACGGCGACGGGTTCTTCTCCGTGGTGCTTCCGCTGCCCGCCGCGCCCGGGGACTACCGGCTCCGCATCCGCTACGAACAGGCGGACATCGAGACGCACGACGCGTACCGCTTCCTGCCCTCCCTCGGCGAGTTCGACCTGCATCTGATCGGTGAGGGGCGGCACGAGCGGCTCTGGGAGGCGCTCGGGGCGCGGCCCATGGTCCACCAGGGCGCGACCGGCACCCGCTTCACGGTGTGGGCGCCGAACGCCCGCGGGGTGCGGGTCGTCGGCGGCTTCAACTTCTGGGACGGCACCGGCTTCCCGATGCGCTCGCTCGGCTCCAGCGGCGTGTGGGAGCTGTTCGCGCCGTCCGTCGGCGAGGGCGAGCTGTACAAGTTCGAGATCACCCGCCCCGACGGCTCCAAGACGCTGCGCGCCGACCCGCTGGCCCGCCGCACGGAGACCCCGCCCGCCAACTCCTCGGTCGTGCACGAGTCGCACCACGAGTGGCACGACCAGGACTGGCTCGCCCGGCGCACCGACCCGCCGGTCCACGAGGCGCCCTTCTCCGTCTACGAGGTGCACCTCGCCTCCTGGCGCCCGGGGCTCACCTACCGCCAGCTGGCCGAGCAGCTCCCCGCGTACGTGGCCGACCTGGGGTTCACGCACGTCGAGCTGATGCCCGTGGCCGAGCACCCCTTCGGCGGCTCCTGGGGCTACCAGGTCACCGGGTTCTACGCGCCGACCTCCCGCCTCGGCACCCCCGACGACTTCAAGCACCTGGTGGACGCGCTGCACCGGGCCGGGATCGGTGTCCTGATGGACTGGGTGCCCGCGCACTTCCCGCGCGACGACTGGGCGCTCGCCGAGTTCGACGGACGCCCGCTGTACGAGCACGAGGACCCGGCCCGCGCGGCGCATCCCGACTGGGGCACCCTGGAGTTCGACTACGGACGCAACGAGGTCCGCAACTTCCTTGTCGCCAACGCCAGTTACTGGTGCGAGGAGTTCCACATCGACGGACTGCGCGTCGACGCGGTCGCCTCGATGCTCTACCTCGACTACTCCCGCGAACACGGCGAGTGGACGCCGAACGTGCACGGCGGCCGGGAGAACCTCGACGCCGTCGCCTTCCTCCAGGAGATGAACGCCACCGTCTACCGCCGCTCCCCCGGCGTCGTCACCATCGCCGAGGAGTCCACCGCCTGGGACGGCGTCACCCGGGCCACCCACCACCTCGGCCCCGGCGGCTTCGGCGGCCTCGGCTTCGGCCTGAAGTGGAACATGGGGTGGATGCACGACTCCCTCGACTACGTGACGAAGGAGCCGGTGCACCGCAAGTACCACCACAACGAGATGACGTTCTCGATGGTGTACGCCTACAGCGAGAACTACGTCCTGCCGATCTCGCACGACGAGGTCGTGCACGGCAAGCGGTCCCTGGTGTCGAAGATGCCCGGCGACTGGTGGCAGCAGCGCGCCAACCACCGCGCCTACCTCGGCTTCATGTGGGCCCACCCCGGCAAGCAGCTCCTCTTCATGGGCCAGGAGTTCGCGCAGGGCGCCGAGTGGTCGGAGGGGCACGGCCCCGACTGGTGGCTGCTCGACCCGGCCTACGGCGCGGAAGCGGACCACCGGGGCGTACGGGACCTCGTCCGCGACCTGAACACGGTGTACCGGCGCGAGCCCGCCCTGTGGCAGCGCGACACCGACCCCGGCGGCTTCGCCTGGGTCGACGGCGACGCCGCCGAGGACAACGTCTTCGCCTTCCTCCGCTACGACAAGGAGGGCGCCCCGCTGCTCGCCGTCTCCCACTTCTCCCCGGTCGTGCGGCACGCCTACCGCCTGGGCGTGCCCGACGGGCCCGCGGCCTGGCAGGAGGTCCTGAACACCGACGAGGCGCGCTACGGCGGCGGCGACGTCACCAACCCCGACCCGCTGAAGCCGGAGCCGGTGGCCTCRCACGGCCGCCCCGCGTCGCTGCGGCGGACGCTGCCGCCGCTGGCCACGGTGTGGCTCCGGCCCGTGTGAGGCCCCCGCGCCCGCCGCGCTACGTCAGCGTCTTCAGGGCCACCGGCAGCTCCTCGGCGTACAGGACGCCGAGGCGCTGGGTGGCCCGGGTCAGCGCCACGTACAGGTCGCTGGTGCCGTAGCGGGCGGGCTCGACGACCAGGACCGTGTCGAACTCCAGGCCCTTCGCCTGACGCGGATCGATCAGTACGACCGGCCGCGTCAGGTCCGGGACCTCCCCGGCCGTCACCCCGGGGAGCTGTGCGGCGAGCTCCGCGTGGAGCTCGCGGGGGGCGATGACCGCGAGGCGGCCCTCGTCCCCGGCCTCGGCGGCCACCGCTAGCGCCACGGCGGCGGCGAGGTCGTCGGCGCGGCGCGCCCAGGGCCGCACGCCCGTGGACCGCACCGAGCTCGGCGGCCGGAAGTCCGGCTGCTCGACGCGCGGCACCTCCGCCGCCACGTCCATGATCTCCTGCGGCGTGCGGTAGTTGACGCCGAGCCGGGTGTACTCCCAGCGGTCCTCGACGTACGGCGTCAGGATCTTCTCCCAGGTGCCGCAGCCGCCCGCCTCCGCGGTCTGCGCCGGGTCGCCGACCAGCGTCATCGAGCGCGTCGGGCTGCGCCGCATCAGCAGCCGCCACGCCATCGCGGAGAGCTCCTGCGCCTCGTCGACGATGATGTGCCCGAACGCCCAGGTGCGGTCGGCCGCCGCCCGCTCGGCGGCGCTGCGGTGGTCCGCCTCCTCCTGCCGCTCGGCCATCCGCTCGGCGTCGATGATGTTGTGCGCGAGCAGGATCTCGGCGTCGTCCTCGTCCTTGTCCTCGAACTCGTACGTCCGCGAGGCCCGGGACACGTCGAGCACGCCCTGCGCGTACGCGATCTGCTCCGCCCGCTCGGCCTCGGCGACGGCCCGCGCGGCGCTGTCGTCGTGCCCGAGCAGCTCGGCGGCCTCGTCGAGGAGGGGGACGTCGGCGGGCGTCCAGGCCGTGCCGCGCGGGCGGCGGATCAGCGCCGCGTCCCTCTCGTCCAGGCCCGTCGGCTCCTGGAGGTAGTCGGCGAGGAAGTCCTGCGGGGTCAGCGTCGGCCACAGCTCCTCGATCGCCGCGCGGACCTCGGCGCTCGCCGCGACGCCCTTGCCGAGCTGGGCCACGTCGTCGGGGCCGAGGAAGTTGGGTCCTCCGTAGGGGTCGGCGCCGATGCGGTCGGCGAGCTGCGCGGTGAGCGAGTCGATCACGCGGAAGGCGAAGTAGGGGCGGCCCAGGTTGTGCGGCACGTCGGCCGCGCGGGCCGCCTCGCGGGCGGCGTCGGCGATCGTCCAGTCCAGGACGAGGTCGCCGTCGTCGTGCTCGATGACCATGGGCTCGCCCGGCTCCGGGGTCCGCTGGCGGTCGCGTACGGCCCGTGCGAGGACGTCCGCCATCCGCGCGCGGCCCTTGACCTCGGCCGCCGCCGGGCTGTCGGTGCCGGTCGCCGTGACGCCGGGGAACAGCTCGCCGACCGTGGCGAGGAGCACGCCCGTCTCGCCGAGCGCGGGCAGCACCTCGCCGATGTAGCCGAGGAACGCCGGGTTCGGGCCGACGATCAGGACGGCGCGCTTGGCGAGCAGCTCGCGGTGCGCGTAGAGCAGGAACGCGGCACGGTGCAGCGCCACCACGGTCTTGCCGGTGCCGGGTCCGCCCTCGACGACCAGGACGCCGCGGTGCGGGGCGCGGATGATGCGGTCCTGCTCCGCCTGGATGGTCTGCACGATGTCGTGCATGCGGCCGGTGCGCGCCGAGTCGAGCGCGGCGAGCAGCACCTCATCGGCGTCGGCGCCCTCGTGGCCGGTGCGCCGGGTGTCACCGAGATCCAGGATCTCGTCGTGCAGGGCGGTGACCTCGCGGCCCTGGGTGGTGATGTGCCGGCGCCTGCGCAGGCCCATCGGCGTATGGCCGGTCGCGAGATAGAAGGGGCGCGCGACATCGGCGCGCCAGTCGATCACGAGCGGGGTCCGCTCGGCGTCCGAGGCACGGATTCCGATACGCCCGATGTGGTGGTCGCGGCCGTCGCGGAATTCGAGCCTGCCGAAGCAGAGCCCGTTCTCCCCCGAGTCGAAGGCGGCGAGCAGGCCGGACTGCTCCGCCACCGCGACATCGCGCTCAAGGCGCGCCTGGAAACCGGTCCCGACCTGCGCCAACGACGTCTGCACCGCGGCCTCGGCCTCCTCGCGCAGCACGTCCAGGCGCGCGTACAGCCCGGAGACGAATTGCTGCTCTTCCCGCAATTCCTCGCTTGACAATTCAGCCCCTTGCCCGTTACAGTGCTCTTATAGAGATTCTCGCAGAGGCTTCACATGTCCAAATGGGCAGAGCTCCGCGAAAGAATCCAATATACGCAGAGAATCGCCCCGGACGTCAATTCGTCCGGGGCGATTCTCTTGTTCTCCGCTCGTTCTTCGCTGTTCTCAGAGCACGTCCGCCAGGTCCGCGAGCAGCTTGCGCTTCGCCCGCGCGCCCACCATCTGCCGCACGGGCTCACCGTCGCGGAACACGATCATCGTCGGCGCCGAGAGCACCTTGTAGGCGACCGCCGTCTCCGGGCTGCGGTCCACGTCGAGCTGGACGATCTTCAGCCGCTCGGCCTCCTCCTTCGCCAGCTCGCTCAGGACCGGCGCGAGCTGCCTGCACGGCCCGCACCAGTCCGCCGTGAACTCCACGAGCACCGGGCGGCCCGCCTCCCGCAGCACCTCCTCCTCGAAATCCGCGTCCGTGACCTCGGCCACACCTGCCGCCTTCACTCCGCCACTCTCCTCATCGTCATCCGGTCAGTTCGCACCGCGGCCCGGGACCACCGGGAGTCGCCGCCTCGGCGCGCGCGAGCTGCGCGCCCACCTGCGCGCGCACCGCCGACAACTCCCCGATCAGCGCGTCGAGTTCGGTGAGCTTGCGGCGGTACACGGCGAGCGACGCGGGGCACGAGTCGCCCTCCGGGTGACCGGAGCGCAGACACTCCACAAAGGGCCGCGTCTCCTCCAGGTCGAACCCGAAGTCCTGAAGGGTCCTGATCTGCTCCAGGAGGCGTACGTCGTCCTCGTCGTACGTGCGGTAGCCGTTGCCGGTGCGCCGCGCGGGCAGCAGCCCCCGGGACTCGTAGTAGCGCAGCGTCCGCGTGGTCGTCCCCGCGCGCGCCGCGAGCTCGCCGATTCGCATGCCCCGACGGTAATCCTTGACGTGGGCGTCAAGGCCAGCGCTTGCCCGCGGCCCCGGTCACGCCACCGCCCGGAGGGCCGCCCTCAGCCAGTCGTCGGCGGCGCCCGGCGTCGGCTCGGGCGGTCCGGTCCGCGGGCGGGTGACCTCGGCGGTGAGCTGCCAGTAGCGGTCGAGGCGGGGTTCGGCCGCGAGCATGCGGTGCAGGCCTCGGCGGAAGTCGGCGGAGTCCCGGGTGTTGAGGGCGGCGGCGTGGGCGGCCACGAAGCAGTCGAGCGCCTCGCCCTCGTGCGGCGCCCGCCCGGCCCTGAGCCGCGCCGCCGCGAGCTCGAAGGCCTCGGGCAGGCCTTCGTAGAGCACGGCGGGCCGGTACCCCTTGCCGGGCAGGTGCACCTCGGGCTGGCCGCGGCCCCGCTCCGGGCGGCCGGGGCCGGGGCAGGGGCCCGCGACGAACTCGTTGAGCCGGGCGAGGGCGAGCACCTGCTCCGGGCCCGGGTCCTCCGGCAGCGGCGGCACCGCCTGTTCGACGACGGCGGAGACCACGCGGGCGGGCATCCGCGCGGGCAGCCAGCGCCGCCAGAACCGGGCGAGCGGGGCCGTGCTCGGCGGCGTGCCGAGGGCGCCGACCAGGCGCAGCCGCTCGGCCCGTTGCTCCGGGGCGCAGTCATGGAGCAGCCGGAGCGCGGCCTCGCGCCAGCGCAGCTCGGTCAGCCGCGAGCCGACCTCGCGCAACTGCCCCTCGACGACGTCCGCCAGCGGGTCCTGACCGTCGAGCGCCCGCCGCACGACGGGAACCGGCAGGTCGAGGGCGCGCAGGGACCGGATGAGGCGCAGCCGGTCGAGCGCGTCCGGACCGTATCTGCGGTGGCCGCCGCCGCTGCGGGCGGCCTCGGGCAGCAGTCCCCGGTCGGAGTAGAAGCGGACGGTCTTGACGGTGACGCCCGCCCGCTCGGCGAGCTGCCCGATGCTCCACAGGCCGTCCGGCCCCGCCTCCGGTCCCACGTCTTGAACCTCCCTCAGGGGGAGTTCCTAGCGTACGGGCGGACACGGCGGGCCGGACGGCCGGGCCGCGCGGCCCGCCGCGTTCCGCGTACCGCGTACCGCGTATAAGG
>NZ_JASKYR010000346.1:0-8529 GCF_041028215.1 Streptomyces flavofungini | reverse complement strand
CGGGTGCCGTCGGCCGGGCGTGGGGGCGGCGCGGCCACGGAGCGGGCGAGGCCCCGGGCCACGGCGTCCTCGATGGCGCCCGCGAGCTCGCGGGCCTCGGGCAGGCCCTGGTCGGTGAGCATGTCGGCGAGGCCGCCCGCGTACCCCTGGCCGACCGCCCTGACCTTCCAGGCGCCCTGGCGGCGGTAGAGCTCCAGGGCGACGACGGCGGACTCGGTGTCCAGGTCGGTGATCGTGTAGCTGGCGGCCTCCGCGCCGTCCAGGCCGGTCACCGCGACGAAGGGGGCGGCGAGGGCACGGAAGCTGGCCGGGCCCCCGACGCCGACGGGCAGTGCGAGCAGGACGCTGACCCGGTGGACGGTGTCCGGCAGGGCGCCGAGGTCCACGGCGAGCCGGTGGTCGGCCGCCGCCTGCTGGGATACCTCCAGGCCGGGCAGGGTGGGCGAGCCCGGGTGGGCCACCCACTCCACGCCCCGGACTCTGCCCTGTCCGTCGCCGAGCGTGGCGCCCGCCACGACCGGTTCTCCGGCCGAGACGCGGATCTCCAGACGGGTCCAGGGAAGCGGGTGGTTCTGTCCCCGCACCAGCTCGGCCGTCATCGCTTCGTTCCCCCTAGAAGGGCCCCGTCGAGCCCTCGTACTCCTGCGTGCGGACGTACTGACGTACGGCGTGCGCGTACGGCGTCCCGGCATACGGCGTATAAGCGTGCTTACAGGTGCGGCAGGATCGACGGCATCAGGTCCTGGAAGGTGCGGCCGTTGGCCGGGGTGCCGATGGCCGTCATCTGCCAGCCCGCGCCCGCCCGGTGCACCTTCGCCATGATCTGGGCGGTGTACTGGCCGCCGCCGTCCAGCGTGTAGCGCGCGAGCTCCTGGCCGTTGGTCTCGTCGACCAGGCGGCAGAACGCGTTCTGCACCTCCTGGAAGGTCTGGCCGGTGAAGGAGTTCACCGTGAAGACGATCTGGTCGATGTGGACCGGGACCCGCTGGAGGTCGAC
The DNA here is from genome assembly GCF_041028215.1 of Streptomyces flavofungini. Taxonomy (GTDB): domain Bacteria; phylum Actinomycetota; class Actinomycetes; order Streptomycetales; family Streptomycetaceae; genus Streptomyces; species Streptomyces flavofungini_B. The sequence continues at coordinate 7,532 of NZ_JASKYR010000346.1, read as the reverse complement.
GAGGATCGACTCGTCGTCGCCGCCCTGGCCCGCTCCGCCGACGAGGTTGTCCCCGGTGTGCCGCACCGAGCCGTCGTCGCTGACCAGGTGACGGAAGAACACGACGTCCACCGGCTGCTTGTCGGCGAAGAGGACCGCCGAGGCGTCCAGGTCGACCTCGCGGGTGCGGGAGCCGAACAGGCCCCTGCGCGGAGCCGCCTGCCACCCGAGTCCCATGCGCACCGCGGTCAGGGCGCCCCCGTCGTTCTTCTGCAGGCTGATGGCCTGACCCTTGGTCATATTGACCGTCACGCGCTGTCCCCTCTCGAACTGCCTGGGCAACCGCCTTATGCGGTTGCCCAGCACCTTATGCACCCCCACCTGCGGAGCAGCAGCGCGGGTCACACTTTGTGGCGGTCTTGCAACAGACCGGCCAGTACGCCGTGCACTCCTCCCCCGGGTCCCCCGCGAGGCACTTCCGCGGGACCTAGGCCTGGCCCGCCTCCCTCATCTGACGCAGCTCCTTCTTCATCTCCGACACCTCGTCGCGCAGCCGCGCGGCGATCTCGAACTGGAGGTCGGCGGCGGCCGCGCGCATGCGCTCGGTCATCTCCTCGATCTGCTCGGCCAGCTCGGCCGCGGGGCGGTCCGTCGGGAGGGTCTGCCCCTTCTTGGCCTTGCCCCTGGCGGGTGCGGCGGCCTTGCCCGCGGCGCCGCCGAGCGAGGGCACCGGGGCCTTGGCGTCCTTGCCCGACTTGGGCTTGCGGTAGTCGGAGCCGAGGAGCTGCTCGGTGTCGACCTCCTCGCGGGCGATCTGCGACACGATGTCGTTGATCTTCTTGCGGAGGGGCTGCGGGTCGATGCCCTTCTCCTTGTTGTACGCGATCTGCTTCTCCCGGCGGCGGTTGGTCTCGTCGATGGCCCTCTCCATCGCCGGGGTGATCTTGTCCGCGTACATATGGACCTGGCCCGAGACGTTGCGCGCCGCGCGGCCGATGGTCTGGATCAGGGAGGTCCCCGAACGCAGGAAGCCCTCCTTGTCGGCGTCGAGGATCGCGACCAGGGAGACCTCGGGCAGGTCGAGGCCCTCGCGCAGGAGGTTGATGCCGACCAGCACGTCGTACTCACCGGCGCGCAGCTCGCGCAGGAGCTCCACGCGGCGCAGCGTGTCGACGTCGCTGTGCAGATAGCGGACCTGGATGCCGAGCTCCAGGAAGTAGTCGGTGAGGTCCTCGGCCATCTTCTTGGTCAGGGTGGTGACCAGGACGCGCTCGTCCTTCTCGGTGCGCGTGCGGATCTCGTGCACCAGGTCGTCGATCTGGCCCTCGGTGGGCTTGACGACGACCTCGGGGTCGACGAGGCCGGTGGGGCGGATGATCTGCTCGACATAGCCGTCGCCGCGCGAGAGCTCGTACTTGCCGGGGGTCGCCGAGAGGTACACCGTCTGGCCGACGCGGCCGAGGAATTCCTCCCACTTCAGGGGGCGGTTGTCCAGGGCGGACGGCAGCCGGAAGCCGTGGTCCACGAGGGTCCGCTTGCGGGAGGCGTCGCCCTCGTACATCGCGCCGATCTGGGGGACCGTCACGTGCGACTCGTCCAGGACCAGGAGGAAGTCCTCCGGGAAGTAGTCCAGGAGGGTGTTGGGGGCGGTGCCGGGGGCGCGGTCGTCGAAGTGCATCGAGTAGTTCTCGACGCCGGAGCAGGAGCCGATCTGGCGGAGCATCTCCAGGTCGTAGGTGGTGCGCATGCGCAGGCGCTGGGCCTCCAGCATCTTGCCCTGCTTCTCCAGCTCGACGAGGCGCTCGGTGAGCTCCTTCTCGATGCCGGTGACCGCCTTCTCCAGGCGCTCGGGTCCCGCCACGTAGTGCGAGGCGGGGAATACGTAGAGGTGGTCGTCGTCGCTGATGACCTCGCCGGTGAGCGGGTGCAGGGTGGAGAGCGCCTCGATCTCGTCGCCGAACATCTCGATGCGGACGGCGAGCTCCTCGTAGACCGGGAAGATCTCGATGGTGTCGCCGCGGACGCGGAAGGTGCCGCGGGTGAACGCCAGGTCGTTGCGCGTGTACTGGATGTCGACGAAGCGGCGCAGGAGCTGGTCCCGGTCGATCTCGTCGCCGACCTTCAGCGGCACCATGCGGTCCACGTACTCCTGCGGGGTGCCGAGGCCGTAGATGCAGGAGACGGAGGCGACCACGACCACGTCGCGGCGGGTCAGCAGGGAGTTCGTCGCGGAGTGGCGCAGCCGCTCGACCTCCTCGTTGATCGAGGAGTCCTTCTCGATGTACGTGTCCGACTGCGGGACGTACGCCTCGGGCTGGTAGTAGTCGTAGTACGAGACGAAGTACTCCACCGCGTTGTTCGGCAGGAGCTCGCGGAACTCGTTCGCCAGCTGGGCGGCCAGTGTTTTGTTCGGCGCCATCACGAGGGTGGGGCGCTGGAGCTTCTCGATCATCCACGCGGTGGTGGCCGACTTGCCGGTGCCGGTCGCGCCGAGGAGGACCACGTCCTTCTCACCCGCGCGGATGCGTCGGTCGAGGTCGGCGATGGCCGTCGGCTGGTCGCCACTGGGCTGGTACGGACTGACGACCTCGAAAGGTGCCACCGTGCGTTCGATCTTGGATACGGGCCGCATGGAATCCACCGTACGACCCCGCACTGACAACCGGGCTGGATCACCCGGTCGGCGGCGGTCGGCTCACCCGTTCCGCGCGGCGCCGCTCACCGGTTCTGCGGGAAGCGCGGGTGGGGCCGTCGGCGGGGGCCGCGGCGGGATCCCGGGACGTGCCGGTCGCCCGAGCGCGGGACGGGATAGGGGCGGCGGGCACCACCGCTGGGCTTCCTGGTCTCCGGCTGACCGCCCAGCATCAGCGGGTCGAACATGACGATCACCCCCGCGAGGAGCAGGAAGGCCAGCGGCCCGACCATCATCGGCGCGAGGATCTCGGCGGACGAGTCGCCCGGCGGCAGGGCGTCCGAGCCGTGCAGATGGACGCTGAGGGCCGCCATGCCGGTGTAGTGCATCCCGGTGACGGCGAGGCCCATGACCAGGCTCGCGCCCAGGCTCCACAGGATGCCTCTCACCTGCGCGGCAGCCCAGAGCGCCGCGGTGGCGGCGACCATGGCGATCACGACGGACGCGCCGACGGTGAAGGTGTTGTACTCCAGCGTCCCGCGCAGACGCATACCGGCCATTCCCAGGTAGTGCATCGAGGCGACCCCGAGGCCTGTGATCGTCCCGCCGGTGAACAGCGCCGTGCCGGTCGCGCCCCGATAGCCGACAATGAAGATGCCGACGCCGACCATGACGATGGCGACGGCCAGGCTGGCGAAGGTCAGCGCCTTGTCGTAGCGGATCGGCGCCTCCTCGACGGTGAAACCCATCATCGCCACGAAGTGCATGGTCCAGATGCCGGAACCGATGGCCGCCGATCCGAGTGCCAGCCAGCCGGGGCGCCAGGAGTGGGCCACGAGGAGGGATCTGGTCGTACAGCGCAGCCCGAGTGCTCCTCCGAGGCAGGCCATGACGTAGGCCACCACCGGCGTGACGACTCCGTAGCTGAACCCGTCGACCGTGCCCTGCATGCGAGGTAGCCCTTCCGCCTTTGCGTCCAATGAACCCGTCACGCACCGTACGCCCCCGGCCCGCGGCCACCTGAAAGGCCGTCGGCTGAGGCAGAGAGTAGAGCTCCCCTCGGAACGCACGAACGATTTTCCGGCAAAGAAATCCGTCACTCGCGCGCGGGGTCCCTTGCTCCGGATGCCTCCGTTCAGCCCGTGGCCATCCTGCACCTGTCTCCCGTTGGCCCTTGACTGTCACTCTCGACCGGTCCGCGATCTCACGACGCGAGGAGTACTTGTGTACACACGCGCTGCCGCCACCACTGTCGCCGCTCTCATGGGCGCCGGTGCGCTGGTTCTCCCCACCACCCACGCAGCCGCCGACACCCCGACGGTGTCGAGTACAGCCAAGCCCGGGAGACCGCTGGTGGTCTCCCACCGCGGTGCTTCCGCGTACGCCCCGGAGAACACCTTCGCCGCCATCGACAAAGCGCGTGAGCTGGGGTTCACCTGGGTCGAGAACGACGTCCAGCGGACCAAGGACGGCGAACTCGTGATCATGCATGACGACACCCTGAAGCGGACCACCAACGTAGAACAGGTGTTCCCCGGCCGGGCCCCGTGGAAGGTCGCGGACTTCACGGCGGCGGAGATCCGCAAGCTGGACGCGGGCAGCTGGTTCAGCCCGAAGTACGCCGGTCAGCGGGTGCCGACCCTGAAGCAGTACATGAACCGGGTCTCGCGCAACCGGCAGAGCCTCGTCTTCGAGTTCAAGAAGCCCGAGATCTACCCGGGCATCGAGAAGCAGGGCCTGCGGGTGCTGCGCGAGACGGGCTGGCTCGACAAGGCGCACGTCAGCGGGAAGCTGGTCATCCAGAGCTTCAGCGCCGACAGCGTGAAGACCGTGCACAAGCTGCGGCCCGACGTGAAGACCGGCTTCCTCGGCACGCCCGCCGCCGCCGACCTGGCCGACTACGCCACGTTCTCCGACCAGATCAACGCCACCCACACCTCCATCTCCGCGAAGTACGTCAAGGCGATCCACGCGCTCAAGGGACCGCACAAGAAGCGCCTTGAGATCTTCACCTGGACGGTCAACGACGGCCCGAACGCGGTGCGCGCCGCTGACTTCGGCGTGGACGGCATCATCACCAACGCGCCGGACGTCGTCCGCAAGGCACTGCGCAAGGGCTGACGCCCGCCGGCCGGCGACCCCGCGTCGCCGGTGGCCGCCCTGCGTTGTCAGTGCCCGGCCGTACGGTGTTCGCATGGACGCCAATGTGCAGGGACGGGGCCCGCTCGTATGGGCCGTCGTCGGCAGCGACATCGGGCCGCTGCTGCTGGCCGCGACCGCCCGGGGGCTGGTCACCGTGGCCTTCCACGCCACGGACGCGGTGCGCGAGAGGACACTGGACCGGCTCGGCTCCCGGCTGGGCGCCGAGCCGGTACACGCGCCGGACTCCCCCCTGCTCGCCGAGCCGGTACGGCAGCTCGCGGCGTACTTCTCCGGCGAGCGCCACGCCTTCGAACTGCCGCTGGACTGGTCGCTGAGTTCGGGGTTCAACCGCCAGGTGCTCCGCGAGCTCGCCTCCGGCGTGCCGTACGGCTCGGTGGTCGGCTATGGGGACCTCGCCGACCGCGTGGGCAGCCCCGGAGCCGCTCAGGCCGTGGGCATCGCGATGGGCTCCAACCCGCTGCCGGTCGTGGTGCCGTGCCACCGGGTCGTGGAGAGCGACGGCGGCATAGGCGGCTTCGGCGGCGGCCTGGAGACCAAGCGGCGGCTTCTCGCCCTGGAGGGGGTGCTTCCGCAGCCGCTCTTCTGAGGCCGGAAGAGCCAGGGATCACGGAAGCGTGATGTGGTACGCCTTGCGCAGTGTCTCGTGCACGGTCCAGGTCGTACGGTCGCCCTCGCGCAGCACGGCGGCGTCGCCGGGGCCGACCTCCAGCGTGGCGCCGCCCTCGACCGCGACGGTGGCCCGGCCGCTGACGACCACGAACAGCTCGTTGGCCTCCGTGTCGGTGACCACGCCGGGCGTGATCTGCCAGATGCCGCGCAGCTGCTTGCCGTCGGCGGACTCCCAGAGCACCTTGCCGGTCACCACCGGGTCGCCGGAGACGATCTGCGCCGGGTCGAGCGGTTCGGCTTCCAGCTCGACGTCCGGGATGTGCACGGCGAAGGAAGGAGCTGCTTGATCATTCGTGGTCATGGCCGGTCACCCTAGCCGGGGCCCGCGCGGGGGCCCCGGCGGGGGCCTCGCCAGGTTTGCCGGGGCCCGCCGCCCGCCAGGGATGGAGGGAGACCCGACAGGCAGGAGGCAGGCCCGTGCTGGTGGTGTCCGACGAGGTACAGACGGCTCTCGCAGAGGGGCGTCCCGTGGCGGCCCTGGAGTCCACGATCATCGCGCACGGCCTGCCGAGGCCGCGCAACCTCCGGGTGGCGGAGGAACTGGAGGCGCTCGTACGGGACGAGGGCGCCGTTCCCGCGACGATCGCCGTCCTGGACGGCAGACCCCATGTCGGCCTGGACGAGACGCAGTTGAAGCGGATCGCGGACGAGGACGGCATGCGCAAGCTCGGCCACCGGGATCTGCCGCTCGCCGTCGCGACGGGCGCGAGCGGGGCGACGACGGTGTCGGCGACCTCGCTGCTCGCCGCGCGGGCCGGGATACGGGTGTTCGCCACCGGCGGTCTCGGCGGCGTCCACCGGGAGTGGACGGTGACCCAGGACGAATCGGCCGACCTGGGGCTTCTCGCCCGCACCCGGCTCACGGTGGTGTGCGCGGGCGTGAAGTCCATCCTTGACGTCGGGGCCACGCTGGAGCGTCTGGAGACTATGGGGGTCGCGGTCGCGGGCTACCGGACCGACCACTTCCCCGGCTTCTACCTCGCCGACTCCGGGCTCCGGGTGGACTGGACGCTGCGGAGCCCCGAAGAGGTCGCCGGAGTGATGCGGGCCCAGGACGCGCTCGGCGGGCCCGACGCGGCACTGATCGTGGCGAACCCGGTACCGGAGGGCAAGCAGCTCGATCCCGTGCTCCACGCGCGCGTGCTCGACGAGGCGCTCGGGGCCGCGGCGGAGCGGGGTGTCGAGGGGCAGGCGGTCACGCCGTACCTGCTAGCCGAGCTGGTGCGGCGCACCGGGGGCGCGTCGCTCGCGGCCAACCTCGCGGCGGTGCGCGGCAATGTCCGGCTCGCGGCGCGGATCGCGGCGGCCTGGGCGAGGGGCTGAGGGTGCGAGGGACAGGGCTGCTCGTCGTCGGGGATGTGGTCACGGACGTCGTCGCCCGGCACCCCGAACCCCTGGCGCCCGGCACGGACACGGCGGCGGCGATCCGCACCGTGCCGGGTGGCGCCGGGGCCAACGTGGCCTGCTGGGCGGCCCATTGCGGCTGCCCCGACGTGCGGCTCCTCGCCCGCGTCGGCGCCGACTCCGCCGCCTGGCACGAGGCGGCGCTCACGCGCGCGGGGGTGCGGGCGCGGCTCGTCGTCGACCAGGACGCGCCCACGGCAACGGTGGTCTGCCTCGTGGACGGGGGCAGCGGGGCCGAGCGGACGTTCCTCACGGACAGCGGGGCCGCGCTGCGGCTCTCCTCGCGGGACTGGGCGCCCGCGTTGCTCGACGGGGTGGCCCGGCTGCATCTGTCGGGCTATCTCTTCTTCTCCGCGACGGGCCGGGCGGCGGCCGCGGCGGCTCTCGCTTCGGCACGCGCGCGTGGGGTGCCGGTGAGCGTGGACCCGGCATCGGCGGGGTTCCTCACGCAGCTGGGGGTGGCGCGGTTCCTGGCGCTCGTGGAGGGCGTGGCCGTGCTCCTGCCCAGCAGGGGGGAGGCGGAGCTGCTGACGGGGCTCTCCGATCCCGGAGCCGCGGCGGTGCGGCTCGGGCAACGGTTCTCCGAGGTGGTGGTCACCTCGGGGGCCGAGGGGGCGGTGGTCTCGCGGAGCGGCGGACCGGCGGAACGGGTTCCCCCGGTCGTCGCGTCCGCGCTGGATACGAC
>NZ_JASKYR010000345.1:0-8036 GCF_041028215.1 Streptomyces flavofungini | reverse complement strand
GTGTGGGGCTGGGCCGTGCGGGGTCGGGCCGAGCCGGGTTGGGCCGTGTAGGGCTGCGCCGTGCGGGTTCGGACCGAGCCCGGTTGAGCCGGGCCAGATCGGGCCCCGCCGGGTCGGGCCGTGCCAGGTTGGGCCGTGTGGGGCTGTCGCCGCGCCCTCCGGGTCAGGAGGAGGGCTCCGGCCACCACCACACACGTCACGACCGTGGTGAGCGCCCACCGGGGTGGTGCGTCCAGCATCAGCGCGGCCGTCGCCCATGCCGCGAGCGCGGGCGGTACGAGGCGTAGATCGACCGGCCCCTCCTGCCGTGGGTGCGAAGCCCCCAGGCGGTTGCCCGACGAGAGGTGGACCGCTTCACGCGCCGTCCCGGTCCCGGTGGCCCGCGTCATGGCCGTACGAGATCCTGGAGATCGGCGAAACGCCGGTCGCCGATGCCGTTGACCTCGCGGAGCTCGTCCACGGAGCGGAAACCGCCGTGCTCGGTGCGGTAGTCGATGATGTGCTGGGCCAGGACCGGGCCGACGCCCGGGAGTTCGTCAAGCTGCGCGGCGCTCGCCGTGTTCAGACCGACCGGCGTCGCGGCAGCCGCCGCCCCTCCGGCTCCAGCGGCTCCAGCGGCTCCAGCTCCAGCGACCCCCGAGGCTCCGGCTCCTGCGGATCCGGCTCCACCCGTTGCGGGCGGCTCCGGAGGGGCACCGACGACGACCTGCTCGCCGTCCACCAGCACCCGTGCACGGTTGAGCCCGCCCAGGTCAGCGCCGGGACGCACTCCACCGGCCGCCCGCAGCGCGTCGGCCACCCGGGAGCCGGCGGGCAGCCGCTGCACCCCGGGGCTGCGGACCTTTCCGCTGACGTCCACGACGACCCTGCCGCCCTGCGCACCGGCCGCCGCGACACCGCCGACGGCCGAGCCACTCCCCTCCGGCACGGAACCCGGCGAGGCCGCCCGTCCCGTCCCGCGCTCAGGGGCGGCGCCCGCCTCACGCACCACGTCCGGCGGTCGCACCGGCTGCGTACGGCCCGTCCAGAAGTGCTGGGCCGCGAAGAGCGCCGCGACGGCGAGGACCACGACGAGCGCGACGACTCCCCGCCGCTCCAGGCCGCAGCGCGCCTGCAACCACACCGGCAGCCGCTCCCGCACCGCCAGGCCCGCCCGCTCGCGCCGCGAAGGTACCGCCACCCTCTGCTCACCGGCGTCGGGCTCCCGTTCGGCGCCCGGCTCCCGCGCCTTGCTCACGTCGGGCAACTCGGCGGGCACGGCCTCCCACACCCAGCGTGGCCCCGGTGCGCGCGGCGCCGCCCCGCCCCGAACCTTGTCCTGAGTTTCGTCCCTGGACTCGTTTCTAGTTCCGTCCCTGGACTCGTTTCTAGTTCCGTCCCTGGGTTCCCCCCTAGATTCGCCCCTGGGTTCGTCCCGATCCTCGTCCCATCGCCCCGGCAGCAGTGCCTCATCGGCTGCCGCCACGTCCAAGCTCGCCGACGCGGGCGGCCTCTGCGAAGCAGGTGGCGGTTCGGGCACCGGCTCCGGTGACGGCACCGGGAACAGGTTCTCCGCGCGCAGCCGCACGGCCTCCGCCGTGGTCCGCCTGCGTCGGGCCCTGCCCCGGACGTGCCGACCTTGCGCACGGCCGTCCGATGCGGGGCCACGCCCAGGGCCGCTCGTCGCGGACGGCGTCCGAGGCCCGGACGACGCCCGAGGCGTGGAAGGTGCCCGAGGCGCGGAAGGTCCCCGAGACAAGGAAGAGGTGCGGGGCGCGGAGGGCACCTGTGATGCGGAAGGCACGCGAGACGCGGAAGGCACCCGCGTCGTGGACACCGCCCCCGCTGCGGCGGGCGTCTGAGCTGTCTGGGGAGAAGATCGAAGAGTCATGCCAACGACGTTAGGCACCCGGACGCAACCGCGATGATCTTGGGCAAAACCCGTGGATCAGCGCCCAGTTGTGGATAACTCCACCACCCGTACGAGGGAATTATCGCGTCGGGCCACCCCGCCTACGTCGGTGCCACGCCGCCCACGCCGGGCCACCCCGCCTACCGGGGCGAGACCACGGCTCCCAGCAGCCCCGGCCCCGTATGCGCCCCGATCACCGCGCCCACCTCGCTGACGTGGAGTTCAGCGAGGCCCGGTACCCGCTCGCGGAGACGGTCCGCGAGGGTCGTCGCGCGGTCCGGGGCCGACAGGTGGTGGACCGCGATGTCGACACGGCCGGACCCCGCACGCTCCACGACGATCTCTTCGAGGCGGGCGATCGCCTTCGACGCCGTCCGGACCTTCTCCAGCATGTCGATGCGGCCGTCGTCCAGCTTCAGCAGCGGCTTCACGGCCAGTGCCGAGCCGAAGAGCGCCTGCGCGGCGCCGATGCGGCCGCCCCTGCGCAGATAGTCGAGGGTGTCGACGTAGAAGTAGGCGGAGGTGCCCGCGGCGCGCTTCTCGGCCGCCGCCACCGCCTCCTCGGCGGAGTCACCGGCCTCGGCCGCCTCCGCGGCCGACAGGGCGCAGAATCCGAGGGCCATCGCGACCATCCCGGTGTCCACGACCCGCACCGGCACCGGAGCGTCCTTGGCGGCCAGGACCGCGGCGTCGTACGTGCCGGAGAACTCGGCGGACAGATGGAGCGAGACGATGGCCTCGGCGCCCGCCTCCGCTACCTTCCGGTACGTCTCCGCGAACAGCTCCGGGCTGGGCCGGGACGTCGTCACCGGCTTCCGCTTCTGGAGCGCCTGGGCGAGGGAGCGGGCCGAGATCTCGGTGCCCTCCTCCAGCGCCCGGTCGCCGAGCACCACCGTCAGAGGCACCGCAGTGATGCCGTGCCGGTCCATCGTCCGCTGCGGCAGATAGGCCGTTGAATCCGTGACGATCGCGACATGGCGGGACATGAGCTGGAGGTTACCCGTCTGACCGGCGGGGCGGCAGTCCGGCCCCCGCACACCCTGCCCCGGGAGGGCGTGATGTGTCACGGACGGCTCAGGTCGTGCTCTCCGGCTTGGCCTTCTTCTCCCACGGATAGGCCGCCGTCGGCCTGGGCGGGGTGATCGCGGGCCGCTGCGGCTCCTGGTCCGCCCTCGGTGCCGCGGACGGCTCGGACCAGGTCTGTTCCGTGTCCCTGGCGGGAGCTGCCGGTTCGGGCCACGAGGGGGGCGGCTGCTCCGGGGCGGGCTCCTTCGCCCAGTGCCGCAGGGCTCCCGCCTCCATGTCGATCTGGGTGCTCAGGGAGTCCAGGTCGTCGCCTGCGAACCGGCGGGCGCGGTCGCGTGCCGACCACCGCAGTGAGTCCGCCGCCTTGGTGATCTGCTCGGTGCGCTCCCGCAGTTCGGGGAGGCGCTCGGCGAGGGCGGCCTTGTCCGGATCCCGCTCCAGGCGCCGCAGCTCTTCGTCCAGCTCGTGCCCATGGGCGCTGAGGCGGTCGAAGAGTCCGAGGGACTCCTTCAGGGAGGTGTCCTCGACCGCGCCCGCGCGCAGCACGTCCTGGGTGGCCCGCATCGACGTGCGCAGGGAGAGGCGCAGCTGTGCGAGCTGTCCGGCGCTGCCGACCTGACCGAAGCTCCTGGCCCGCAGCGTGGTGTCCTCCACCGTCCGGCGGGCCTCCGAGATCGTGCGGTCCACACCCCGCTTGGCCGCCTTGACGACCTTCACCGTCGCGTAGACCGCCGCGACCATGAACAGCACGACGAGCAGCGCCACGATTGCGCCCACGGCTTCCATGACGCCCCTCTCCGGTTCCCGTCCGCTCCTGCGGCCGTTCTTCCACCGTAAACGGAGAAGGCAGGCCGGAGGTTCCATCGGAACCCCCAACCTGCCCGTAGGGGAACACCCCTATGCCCGCTCCGGAGGGGACGCCTCCGGCGGAGGTGCCCACGCCTTCGCGGCGCTCGCGGCTAGGCCGGAACGATGTTCACCAGCTTCGGCGCCCGCACGATGACCTTGCGGATGCCGGCGCCGCCCAGCGCGGCCACGACCTTGTCGTCGGCCAGGGCCACCTTCTCCAGCTCCTCGTCGGAGATGGCTGGCGAGACCTCCAGACGCGCCTTGACCTTGCCCTTGATCTGCACGACGCAGGTCACGGACTCGTCCACGACGTACGCCGGGTCGGCGACGGGGAAGTCCTGGTGGACGACCGAGTCGGTGTGGCCCAACTTGCGCCACAGCTCCTCGGCGACGTGCGGGGCCAGCGGCGCGATCAGCAGCACCAGGCGTTCGGCGACCGAGCGCGGTACCGGGCCCGCGGCCTTGGTCAGGTGGTTGTTCAGCTCGGTGATCTTGGCGATGGCGGTGTTGAACCGCATGCCGTCCAGGTCCTGGCGCACGCCGTCGATCGCCTTGTGCAGGGCGCGCAGGGTGGCCTCGTCGACGTCCGCCTCGGCGACGTCCGCGACGGTGACCTCACCGGTCGACTCGTCGACGACCAGGCGCCACAGCCGCTGGAGCAGCCGGTACTGGCCGACGACCGCGCGGGTGTCCCAGGGGCGGGACACGTCCAGGGGGCCCATCGCCATCTCGTACAGGCGCAGGGTGTCCGCGCCGTACTCCTCGCAGATCTCGTCCGGCGTGACGGCGTTCTTCAGGGACTTGCCCATCTTGCCCAGCTCGCGCTTGACCGGCTCGCCCTCGAAGAAGAACGCGCCGTCGCGCTCCTCGACCTCGGCCGCGGGCACCGGGAAGCCGCGGCTGTCCCGGTAGACGTAGGCCTGGATCATGCCCTGGTTGTACAGCTTGTGGAACGGCTCGGCCGAGGAGATGTGCCCCAGGTCGAACAGGACCTTGGACCAGAAGCGCGCGTACAGCAGGTGCAGGACGGCGTGCTCGGCGCCGCCCACGTACAGGTCGACGCCGCCGGTCGGCTGGCCGTCGCGCGGGCCCATCCAGTACTGCTCGACGGCGGGGTCGACCAGCCGCTGGTCGTTGTGCGGGTCCAGGTAGCGCAGCTCGTACCAGCAGGAACCGGCCCAGTTGGGCATGGTGTTGGTCTCGCGGCGGTACTTCTTGGGGCCGTCGCCCAGGTCCAGCGTGACGTTGACCCAGTCGTCGTTGCGGGACAGCGGCGTCTCCGGGGAGGTGTCCGCGTCGTCCGGGTCGAAGGTGCGCGGGGAGTAGTCGTCGACCTCCGGCAGCTCCAGGGGCAGCATGGACTCGGGCAGCGAGTGGGCGACGCCGTCCTCGTCGTAGACGATCGGGAAGGGCTCGCCCCAGTAGCGCTGGCGGCTGAACAGCCAGTCGCGCAGGCGGAAGTTGACGGTGCCCTCGCCGATGCCGCGCGTGGCCAGCCAGCCGGTGATGCGGGCCTTGCCCCCGGTCACGTCCAGGCCGTCCAGGGAGATCTCCGCGTTGGCGGAGTTGATCAGCTTCGCCTCGTAGGAGGAGAAGGCGTCGTCCCATGTGGCGGTGTCGGTGCCGCGGCCGTCCGACGGCTCCACCACACAGCGCATCGGCAGGCCGAAGGCGCGCGCGAAGGCGAAGTCGCGGCTGTCGTGGGCGGGGACGGCCATGATGGCGCCGGTGCCGTAGCCCATCAGTACGTAGTCGGCGATGAAGACGGGGACCTGCTCGCCGCTGACCGGGTTGGTGGCGTAGACGCCGGTGAAGACGCCGGTCTTCTCCTTGGCGTCGGCCTGGCGCTCCACGTCGGACTTGGCGGCGGCGCTCGCGCGGTAGGCGGTGACGGCCTCGGCGGGCGTGGCGTGGCCGCCGGTCCAGGTCTCGTGGGTGCCCTCGGGCCAGGCGTCGGGCACGACCTTGTCGACCAGCTCGTGCTCGGGCGCCAGCACCATGTAGGTGGCGCCGAACAGGGTGTCCTGGCGGGTGGTGAAGACCGTGATGGCCTCGCCGTCGGCGCCCACGGGGAACGTCACCCGGGCGCCCTCGGAGCGGCCGATCCAGTTGCGCTGCTGCAGCTTGATGGCCTCGGGCCAGTCCAGCGCGTCCAGGTCGTCCAGCAGGCGGTCGGCGTAGGCGGTGATGCGCATGTTCCACTGGCGCAGCTTGGCCTTGAAGACGGGGAAGTTGCCGCGCTCGGAGCGGCCGTCGGCGGTGACCTCTTCGTTGGCCAGGACGGTGCCCAGGCCGGGGCACCAGTTGACGGGTGCGTCCGAGGCGTAGGCCAGGCGGTACTCGCCCAGGACCTCCGCGCGCTCGGTGGCGTCCAGCTCGCTCCACGCGCGCGTGGTGCCCGGTACGGCGCGCTCACCGCTCGCGAACTGGGCGACCAGGTCGGCGATCGGGCGGGCCCTCTGCATGTCGGCGTCGTACCAGGAGTTGAAGATCTGGACGAAGATCCACTGGGTCCACTTGTAGTACTCGGGGTCGATCGAGGCAAACGACCGCCGCTTGTCGTGGCCCAGGCCCAGCGCGCGCAGCTGGTTCTTCATGTTCGCGATATTGGCCTCGGTGGAGACCCGCGGGTGGGTTCCGGTCTGCACGGCGTACTGCTCGGCGGGCAGGCCGAAGGCGTCGAAGCCCAGGGTGTGCAGGACGTTGTGGCCGGTCATGCGCTGGAAGCGGGCGAAGACGTCCGTGGCGATGTAGCCCAGCGGGTGGCCGACGTGCAGGCCCGCACCCGAGGGGTACGGGAACATGTCCATGATGAACTTCTTCGGCTTGGCGACCAGCGCGGCCTCCGCCTCATCCCGCGGGGCCAGGTCGCCGCTGGGGTTGGGCGCCTCGTAGGTGCCCTCGGCGTCCCAGAAGTCCTGCCAGCGTGCCTCGATCTCAGCGGCCAGGACGGCCGTGTAGCGGTGCGGCGCGGCCACCTCGGAGGCGGCAGCAGAATTCGTCTCGCTCATGATCCTCAAAGCTCCATCGATCGTCTCTGCCTGCGGAAATGACCGTGCGGGTCAAACAAAAATGCCCCTCGCACAGGAGGGGACGCCGCGCCGATTCCGACCGCGGTTCACCGGCGGTCGGGACTGATCAGCGCGGCCCGCTAAGCAGAAGGCGTACGGCACGCATGGCGTCAGGGTACCGCAGCCCCCACGCGCCCCGCGACGAGCTACTACGCGAGGGCCGCCGGGGCCTCACCCATGGGGACGCCGGGCCGTCGACTCGGTGGCCGCCGGGCCCGCCCGTAACCCTTGGCCCAGGGTTACTCGGCGTACCGCCCACTATCGGGGCAACGCCAAGAGCAGACGTCGCTTGGATAACAACGCAATAACTCAAACCTCGTACCCACCGGTATGGAGCGACTTAGCATGCGGCGGGAACCGAACCATTTCGGAGCCGCCCCCATGAACCCTCTGCACCCTCATCGCCGGAGCCGAGTTCTCGCCGTCGGCGCCCTGCTCCTGATCCCCCTGCTCGTCTTCGCGGGCAGTGACGGTTTACGCGTCGCGCTGGACTTCACGACCGGCGTGCTGTGCCTGGTCTCCCTCACCGCGGCCGTGGTCTGGGGCCTGGTCGCCACCGACCGCCTCTTCCTCCGCTCACGCCAGCGGCTGCTCGCCCAGGCCGTGCACCGTGCCACCGCGGTCGCCTCCGTGGGCTTCCTGCTGCTGCACGGCACCGTCAAGGTCGCCCTCGACCACGTCTCCCTCCTCGGCGCCCTGGTGCCCTTCGGGCTCGGTGTCGCCGGGAGCGCCGGGCTGATCGGCCTCGGCTCGCTCGCGGGCCTGCTCATGGTCGTGACGAGCGTCACCGGAGCCCTGCGCAGCGCCTTCGCCTCCCCCGCGAGGGTCGCGTCGCGCTGGCGGGCGCTGCACATGCTCGCCTATCCCGCCTGGTGCGCCGCCCTGATGCACGGCCTGTACGCGGGCCGCCAGCCGAAGCCCTGGGTGGTCGCCCTGTACTGCCTGTGTCTGATCGCGGTCGCCGGGGCCGTCGCCCTGCGCGCCGCGTCGCCGCCGGTCAAGCGGAAGGTCGCGGCCCGCGTCCTGGCCCTGCTGGAACCGGGACGTGGCGCTCCGGCGCCGGAACGGCCTCCCGCGCGGGACACCGTTTCCGATCCGCTGCCCGGCACCTCCACCGGCATGGTGCCGGACGCGGGCTCCGTCGACGGCATCTCCGCCGCCTACCGCGCGCTGGCCTCCACACCGCCCCTGTACCCGAC
>NZ_JASKYR010000344.1:0-9497 GCF_041028215.1 Streptomyces flavofungini | reverse complement strand
GGGCGAGGGCCCTAGCCCCTGCCCCGCCCCTGCCTCAGGCGTGGTCGAGGATGTCTAGGAGGGTGCCGAGGGCAGCCCGAGGAGCAGGTCGGAGTACTTGGCGATGGCCAGGAGCAGCCCGATCACGCCGAGCGCGACACCCGCCCACGACACGGACTTGATCCAGGGCGCCTGCTCCTTGCCGGGCGCGCCGAACGCGGGCCTGACGAGCACGGCGAAGCCGATGACGAGCGCCGCGAGCGCGAAGATCCCGGCGATCAGCGCCGTGATCTTCCAGGAGTCGCCGTACAGGGCCTGGATCTGGTTGGCGACGCTCGCGGACTGGGCGGTCTCCAGCTGACCGATGATGTTCGAGCGCGCGCCCGCGACGGTGCCGAGCCAGCCGCCGGAGAGGCCGACGACGCCGAGCGCCACGGAGACGACGGCCGCGGCGCCCTGGCCCACACCCGTGGACTTCGCAGGCGGGACGGCTGCGTCGTCAGCGTCGGCTGCGTCGGCTGCATCGTCTGCGTCGTCTGCGTCGGCCTCGGCGTCCGCCTCGGTGTCCGGCGCCGCGTCGGCGGGCTCGCCGTCCTTGGTGACGTCGACCGCGGCCGCATCCTTCTTCGGTTCCGACGTCTCGGAGCCGGTCACTTCCTCGGTCCCGGCGGCGTCCTCGGCCCCGGTGGCATCCTTCGCCCCGGCCGCGTCCTTCGTCTTGGTAGCCATGCGAGGCACCGTACGGACGGAGTCTGAGAGGCGTCTTAACGAAGCGCCCGCCACTCCGGCGCGAGGACGGACCAGACCTCCATGTCGTGGCGGACGCCCTGCCAGGGGAAGCTCTCGCGCAGGACGCCGTCCCTGGTGAAGCCGAGGCGCGCCGCGGTGGCCTTGCTGCGGTCGTTGCGGGACGAGACCAGCCACTCGATCCGGTGCATGCCGCGCTGGTCGACGGCCCAGTCGATGAGGACGCGGGACGCCTTGCTGACCAGACCGCGCCCGGCCGCCGACGGTTCGAGCCAGACGCCGATCTCGCAGCCGTCCACGCTCGTGTCGAAGATCCGGAAGAGGACTCCGCCGACCAGTACGCCGTCCAGCCAGATGCCGTACAGGCGCCCGGTGTCGGACGCCTGCTTGTCGGCGTACGTCTGGAGCACGCCCCGCGCCGATGCGAGGTCCTTGGCGATGACGGTCAGCGGCACGTACGGGCCCGCGTACTCCCGCGCCCGCTCGACGTGCTCCAGGAACTCCTCGGCCTGCCATGGTTCGAGCGGCCTCAGTTCGGCGTTCTCACCCAGCGATATGGCGAACATTCCGGTCTTCCACCCCGTCTGTGTCATCCGTCGTCTCTCTCTGCCCGGGGATACTGCCACTCGGGGCGCGTACGTTCGAACGACATTCGGGCGGCTCGATGCTGATGCGGGGCAGCAGCCGGTCGAGGCTCCTGGGGAGCCACCAGTTGGCGCCGCCGAGCAGATGCATCAGCGCGGGCACGAGGAGCGTGCGCAGCACGAAGGCGTCCAGCGCGACGGCGGCGGCGAGGGCGATGCCGAACATCGCGATGACGCGGTCGCCGCTGAGCACGAAGGCGAGGAAGACGGAGATCATGATGACGGCGGCGGAGTTGATCACCCGGCTGGTCTCGGCGAGGCCCACCCGCACGGCCCGCCGGTTGTCGCCGGTCTCCAGCCACTCCTCGTACATCCGGCTGACCAGGAAGACCTGGTAGTCCATGGAGAGGCCGAAGAGGACGGACACCATGATCACGGGCAGGAAGGGCTCGATGGGTCCGGCCCTGCCGAGGCCGAGCAGTTCGCTCCCCCAGCCCCACTGGAAGACCACGACCACGACGCCGAAGGCGGCGGCGACGGCCGCGACGTTCATCACGGCGGCCTTGAGCGGGATGCCGACCGAGCGGAAGGCGAGCAGCAGCAGGACACAGCCGAGGCCGATGACGGCACCCACGAAGAGCGGCAGTTTGCCGACGATGACCTCGGCGAAGTCGTCGTAGCTCGCGGTCACGCCGCCGACCCGCACGTCCAGGGAGCTGTCCGCCTCGGCCTTCGGCAGGACGTCGCCGCGCAGCCGGTCGACGAGCGCGCTGGTCGCCTCCGACTGGGGGGCGGAGCGGGGGACGACGGTGAGGAAGGCCGTGCGGCCGTTCTCGGCGTACGTCACGGGGCTGACGGAGGCGACGCCCTCGGTCGTCCGCAGCACCGTGCCGAGGCCGTCGAGCGCCACCCGGTCACCGGCGCCGTAGACCTCGCTGACCAGCGTCAGGGGGCCGTTGACGCCGGGCCCGAAGCCGTCGGCGAGGAGGTCGTAGGCCTGCCGTGTGGTCGCCTTGGCGGGGTTGTTGCCCTGGTCGGAGGTGCCCAGGTGCAGGGCGAGGGTGGGCAGCGCCAGTACGGCCATGACGACGACGGCCAGGGAGCCGAGCAGCTTGGGGTGCCGCTCGACGAAGGCGGCCCAGCGGGCAGCGAGGCCGGTCGGCAGCTCCGGCTCGGGTCCGTGCTCCGCGAGCCGGCGCCGCTCCCGGCGGCCGAGGGCGCGCGGGCCGATGAAGGAGAGCAGCGCGGGCAGCAGCGTGACGGCCGCGGCGACGGTGAGGACGACGGTCAGCGAGGCGGCGATCGCGACCCCGCCCAGGAAGCTGAGCCGCAGGATGAGCATGCCGAGCAGGGCGATGCAGACGGTGGCGCCCGCGAAGACGACGGCGCGCCCGGTGGTGGCGACGGCGCGCTCGGCGGCGACGGCGACCGGCAGTCCGCGCTTGAGGCCCTTGCGGTGTCTGGTGACGATGAAGAGGGCGTAGTCGATCCCGACGCCGAGGCCGATCAGGGTGCCCAGCATGGGCGCGAAGTCCGCGACGGTCATGACGTGGCCGAGCAGCACGATCCCGGCGTACGCCGTGCCCACGGAGACGAGCGCGGTGGCTATCGGCAGCGCGGACGCGGCGAGCGAGCCGAAGGCGAGGAAGAGCACGACGGCGGCGACCGCCACCCCCACGATCTCGGCGACCTGGGCGCTCTTGGACTCGGTGAGCCCGATGGCGGTCCCGCCCAGCTCGACCCGGAGGCCGGACGATCCGGCGGCCTTGGCGGTGTCGACGACCCGCCGGGCGTCGGCCTCGGCGATGTCGTCGGCCTGTTCGCGGAAGGTGACGGTGGCGTAGGCGGTCCGGCCGTCCTGGCTGATCCGGGCGGCCCCGCCGTCCCCGTAGGGACTGGTCACCGAGGCCACGGCGGGCTGGGCGGCGATTCTGTCCAGGGTGTCCGACATGGTCTGTTCGACGTCGGCCGCGCGGACGGAGGTGCCGGGTCCGGTGCGCCAGACGACGGTGTCGCTGTCACCGCCGAGCCCGTGGAACCCCTTGTCCAGGAGTGCGGAGGCACGGCCCGACTCGGTGCCGGGGACTTCGTAGTCGTTGGAGTACGCGGTCCCTGCGACGGCGGCCGCGGTCGCGGCGCCGCCCAGGGCGAGGAGCCAGAACAGGACGGTGACGAGGCGATGTCTGACGCACCACCGTGCGAGTGCTGCCACGGACTGGCTCCCTGGATGATTCGTGGATCTTTACCGGGAACAGCGGTGAACAGCACAGCACAGCCCGCAAAGAACTCATGAGTGGCGACACGCGCGCCTCAGCCACCTTGACAGCCTTTGATGATCCTTGGTCCGTTTCGTGGCCTTACTCACAAGAGCACAAGCGGTGCGCGGAGCCCCCTCGGGGAGCTCCGCGCACCCGCGCGCCGGACGTCAGCCCGAGACGCTCGCGCGTCCGTTCTCGATGTGGCCCATGAGCCGGCGGCGGAACGCGCTGTCGGAGTCGGCGGTGACCTCGACGTCGTACCAGCCGTGCTCGTCCTCGGTCCGCCAGGCGATGGTGCGGCTGCTGCCGGCCCTGACGCGGACGGTGCGCGTCCGTGACCGGATGTCGTCCTCCTCCACATACCCGAGCGGCCTGACCGTGAAAACGAGTTCGCCCCGGCCCCGGTTGGCCAGCGTCAGGTGGATCTCGCGGCGGGTGATGGCGGAGCTGAGCCGCGCGCTGCCGCTCTTGGCGCCCTTGAACTCCCGCCGGAACCCGTTCGGCCCCGTGACCGTGAAGTCGTACGCGTCGCCCGGCACCGGCACCGTCCAGGAGCCCTTGCGCTCGACGTCCTGGTGCTGGGGGGCGGTGAACTCGCCCGCGTAGGGGTAGAGCGCGAAGTGCGCGCTGGAGCGGCCGCCGTTGCGCAGCCTGACGGTGAGCGCCCCGCCCGCGTCCGGCCGCGCGTCCGCGTCGGGCTGGTACGGCAGCGGACGGGCCCTGCGGACCCCGGACTCCTGCACGGGCATGGTCTGGTGCCGCGGCGGCTTCGGGGCCCAGCGCCCGCTGAACGCCGGGATGGCGCCCGGCTGCTCGATGTCGGGGCTGCGGTGGGCGCGCCGGAAGTCGAAGGCGCCGGTGAGGTCGCCGGTGACCTGGCGGCGCCAGGCGCCGATGTTCGGCTCCCTGACGCCGGTCCACTTCTCCAGGAAGCGCACGACGGAGGTGTGGTCGAAGACCTCGGAGCAGACGTAGCCGCCGACGGTCCACGGCGAGACGACGAGCATCGGCACCCGCACGCCGAGCCCGGTCGGCCTGCCGTTCCAGCGCTCGGCCCGCTCCGCGGCGGAGTCGCCGCCGGGGACGGGCGGCGGCACGTGGTCGAAGAAGCCGTCGTTCTCGTCGTAGTTGATG
Organism: Streptomyces flavofungini; assembly: GCF_041028215.1. Taxonomy (GTDB): domain Bacteria; phylum Actinomycetota; class Actinomycetes; order Streptomycetales; family Streptomycetaceae; genus Streptomyces; species Streptomyces flavofungini_B. The sequence continues at coordinate 4,795 of NZ_JASKYR010000344.1, read as the reverse complement.
AAGACGGCCGTGCGGCGCCAGACGTCGGGGTGCTGGGCGAGCGCGTCGAGGATCTTGTAGACGATGGTCGCGCTGTGGACCGGCGAGGAGACGCTCGGGTGCTCGGAGTCCAGGGCCGAGGGCACGAGGTAGCTGACCTTGGCGAGCCTGCCGTCGGCGACGTCCTCGGCGAACTTCCTCGCGAGGGTGCCGGTGGGCACGCGCCGCAACCCGCGCTCGAAGAGGGACCGCTCGCGCTTGGTCAGGGTGCGCACGCCGTCCTCCAGGTCGGCGAGCAGCCGCGCGCGGGCGGTGTCGTCCCTGGCGTCGCGCACCTTGGCGTAGAAGGCCTCCATGTAGGTGAGGCCGGTGGAGGCGAGGACCTTGCGGGCGATGGCCTTGAAGGTGGTGAAGAACTCGATCTGGTTGTCGGTGAAGTTCTCCCACTCGGTGTACGTCCGCCAGCTGACGCCCGCCGCCTCCAGGCGTTCGGCGTACGTGCCCCAGTCGTAGCCGGGGTGGGTGCCCTCGGCGTAGGCGTCGTTGTCGACGGCCCGCTCGCCGTTGGCCTCGTAGCCGGTCCTGCCGCTCCACAGGTGGTTGCGGTTGGGGCTGGTGGAGGAGTGGATGGAGGAGTGGTAGGCGTCGCAGACGGTGAAGGTGTCGGCGAGTTCGTAGTGCAGCGGGAGGTCCTCGCGCGTGTAGTACGCCATGGTGGCGGCGGTCTTGGCGCTGATCCAGCCGTCCATCCAGCCGTCGTGCCAGGCCTTGGCGCCGCCGTTCCAGGAGTGGTCGAGCGCGCCGATGTACTGGAGGTCCTTCTTCTGGGTCTCGGCGGCCTGCCGCACGGGGAAGGGCAGGACCGTGCGCGAGCCGTCGGGCTGCTCGAAGACGGAGCCGCCGCCGGGCAGCCGGACGGCGTTGCGGTCGCCGAAGCCGCGTACGCCGCGCAGGGAGCCGAAGTAGTGGTCGAAGGAGCGGTTCTCCTGCATCAGGATCACGACGTGCTCGATCGAGTCGAGACCGCCGTGGCCCTTCGGCGGCCCCTGCGCGAGCGCCTGCTGCAACGAGGGCGGCAGGAAAGAGCCGACGGCGGCGGCGCCGAGCGCACCGCCGCCGATCGCCATCAGACGTCTGCGCGAAACTTCCGGAGTCACGTGTGGCCTCCCAGGGGTCCTGGCCGACGGTCAATGGTTCTCGGCTGATCCATTGATCCGCTAGGCGGGGACGCTAGTGACGTCCGGTTTCCCTGTGAAGACCGTGGACCGAAGCAGAAGTGAACGTCCGAATGGCGTATGCGCCGAGGGCGTCCATCCGACGGCCGGGGTGCACGAAGGGGGCGGCGCGCCTCGTGTGGCGTGCCGCCCCCGCGTGGGACGGAAGGGATGGCCGTCAGCCCTCGCTGACGCCCAGCTTCTCCAGGATGAGCTCCTTGACGCGGGCCGCGTCGGCCTGGCCACGGGTGGCCTTCATGACCGCGCCGACCAGGGCGCCCGCCGCGGCGACCTTGCCGCCGCGGATCTTGTCCGCGACGCCGGGGTTGCCCGCGATGGCCTCGTCGACGGCGGCCGTGAGGGCGCCCTCGTCCGAGACGACCTTCAGGCCGCGCTTGTCGACGACCTCGTCCGGCGTGCCCTCGCCCTTCAGGACACCCTCGATGACCTGGCGGGCCAGCTTGTCGTTCAGGTCACCCTTGGCGACGAGCTCGGTGACCCGGGCGACGTGCTCCGGGGTGATCGGGAGCGCGCCGAGCTCCACGCCCTGCTCGTTGGCGTGCCGGGCCAGCTCGCCCATCCACCACTTGCGGGCCGACGCGGCGTCCGCGCCCGCGTTGACGGTGGCGACGATCGGGCCGATGGCATCGGCGTTGAGGATCGACTGCATGTCGTGCTCGGAGATCCCCCACTCCTCGCGGAGCCGGTTGCGGCGCACCCGCGGCAGCTCCGGGAGACCGGCGCGCAGCTCCTCGACCCACTCGCGGGACGGGGCGACGGGCACCAGGTCCGGCTCGGGGAAGTAGCGGTAGTCCTCGGCGTTGTCCTTGATGCGGCCCGACGTCGTGGAGCCGTCGTCCTCGTGGAAGTGCCGGGTCTCCTGCACGATCGTGCCGCCGCTGTTCAGGACGGCGGCGTGCCGCTGGATCTCGTAGCGCGCCGCGCGCTCCACGGAGCGGAGCGAGTTGACGTTCTTCGTCTCCGAGCGCGTGCCGAACTCGGCGCGGCCGTGCGGGCGCAGCGACAGGTTGACGTCGCAGCGCATCTGGCCCTTGTCCATCCGGGCCTCGGAGACGCCGAGCGCCTTGATGAGCTCGCGCAGCTCGGCCACGTACGCCTTGGCGACCTCGGGGGCGCGCTCGCCCGCGCCCTCGATGGGCTTGGTGACGATCTCGATCAGCGGGATGCCGGCGCGGTTGTAGTCCAGGAGCGAGTGCGAGGCGCCGTGGATACGGCCCGTCGCGCCGCCCACGTGCGTGGACTTGCCGGTGTCCTCCTCCATGTGGGCGCGCTCGATCTCCACGCGGAAGACCTCGCCGTCCTCCAGCTGGACGTCCAGATAGCCGTTGAAGGCGATCGGCTCGTCGTACTGCGAGGTCTGGAAGTTCTTCGGCATGTCCGGATAGAAGTAGTTCTTCCGGGCGAAGCGGCACCACTCGGCGATCTCGCAGTGCAGCGCGAGGCCGATCTTGATGGCCGACTCGACGCCGATCTCGTTCACGACCGGCAGCGCGCCGGGCAGGCCGAGGCAGGTCGGGCAGGTCTGGCTGTTCGGCTCCTGCTTCAGCGTCGTCGAGCAGCCGCAGAACATCTTCGTCTTGGTGCCGAGCTCGACATGGACTTCGAGGCCCATGACGGGGTCGTACGCCGCGAGGGCTTCCTCGTACGACACCAGGTCGGTAGTGACAGTCACGGTGAAACTTTCCCTCTCAGCCCAGCAGGACGTCGTCGTCGCCGAGACGCTTCAGCTCGCGCACGAGCAGCGCGACGCCGGTGACGATGGCGGCAGCGGAGACAACGGCGTCCACGAGACGGAGCGTGTCGTGGTCGTAGCGGGCCTTCTTGGCCTGCTTCAGCACGGACACCGCGCCGAACGCGGTGGTACCGATCGACAGGTACGTACCGGTCTTGGACTTCTTGAAGCCCTTGGCCTTGTTCAGAGCGCTCACAGTGACGGTGCCTCCTCAAGCAGCGGGTGACCCCACCTTTCCACGAAGGCCGCCTCGACGGCGGCTCCGACCTTGTAAAGACGGTCGTCCTTCATGGCGGGGGCGATGATCTGCAGTCCGACGGGCAGGCCGTCCTCGGGCGCGAGGCCGCAGGGCAGCGACATGGCGGCGTTGCCCGCCAGGTTGGTCGGAATGGTGCACAGGTCCGCCAGGTACATCGCCATCGGGTCGTCGGCGCGCTCGCCGATCGGGAAGGCGGTGGTCGGGGTCGTCGGGGAGACGATCACGTCGACCTGCTCGAAGGACTTCTCGAAGTCCTGCGTGATGAGCGTGCGGACCTTCTGGGCGCTGCCGTAGTACGCGTCGTAGTAGCCGGAACTGAGCGCGTACGTGCCGAGCATGATGCGGCGCTTGACCTCGTCGCCGAAGCCGGCCTCGCGGGTGAGCGCGGTGACCTCCTCGGCGGACCTGGTGCCGTCGTCGCCCACGCGCAGGCCGTAGCGCATGGCGTCGAACCGGGCGAGGTTGGAGGAGCACTCCGAGGGCGCGATCAGGTAGTACGCGGAGAGGCCCAGGTCGAAGGAGGGGCAGTCCAGCTCGACGATCGTGGCGCCGAGCGACTTGAGCAGCTCCACCGACTCGTTGAAGCGCTGGACGACACCGGCCTGGTAGCCCTCGCCGGAGAACTGCTTGACGACGCCGACGCGCATGCCCTCGACGCTGCCGTTGCGCGCGGCCTCGACGACCGGGGGGACCGGGGCGTCGATGGACGTCGAGTCGAGCTCGTCGTGGCCCGCGATGGCCTCGTGCAGGAGGGCCGCGTCCAGGACCGTGCGGGCGCAGGGGCCGCCCTGGTCCAGGGAGGACGAGAAGGCCACCATGCCGTAGCGCGAGACGCCGCCGTAGGTGGGCTTGACGCCGACCGTGCCGGTGACGGCCGCGGGCTGGCGGATGGAGCCGCCGGTGTCCGTGCCGATGGCGAGCGGGGCCTCGTACGAGGCGAGGGCGGCGGAGGAGCCGCCGCCGGAGCCGCCGGGGATGCGGGTGAGGTCCCAGGGGTTGCCGGTGGGGCCGTACGCGCTGTTCTCGGTGGAGGACCCCATGGCGAACTCGTCCATGTTGGTCTTGCCGAGGATGATGACGTCGGCTTCCTTCAGCTTGCGCGTCAGGGTCGCGTCGTACGGCGGGATCCAGCCTTCGAGGATCTTGGAGCCGACGGTGGTCGGGATCCCCTTGGTGGTGAAGATGTCCTTCAGCGCGAGCGGGACGCCGGCCAGCGGGCCGAGCTTCTCGCCCTTGGCGCGCTTGTCGTCGACGGCGCGGGCCTGCGCGAGGGCGCCCTCGCGGTCGACGTGCAGGAAGGCGTGCACCTTCTCGTCGACGGCGTCGATGCGGGCCAGGTGGGCCTCGGTGACCTCGACGGCCGTGAGGTCGCCGGAAGCGATCCTCGCGGCGATCTCGGCGGCGGTGAGCTTGATGATGTCCGTCATGTTCTTAGTCCTCCCCCAGGATCTGCGGCACCTTGAAACGCTGCTGCTCCTGGGCCGGGGCGCCCGAGAGCGCCTGCTCGGGGGTGAGCGACGGACGGACCTCGTCCGCGCGCATGACGTTGGTCAGCGGCAGCGGGGGCGAGGTCGGCGGTACGTCTTGGTC
>NZ_JASKYR010000343.1:0-7765 GCF_041028215.1 Streptomyces flavofungini | reverse complement strand
GGCCACCGCCGCGCCCGCGGCCCCCCCCCGGCGGCGGTCCGCGCACCACAGGGCGGCGGCCGTGCACGGCAGCATGAAGATCTCGAAGGTGGCCGCCTGCGCGTCCTCCGGGTTGAGGCCGATCGAGATGAGCAGGTACACCACGCCCGCCGTGCGTCCCGCCCGGTTCCCCCAGCGCCGCCGCGCCAGCGAGGCCAGGAGCACCGCCGTCAGGAGCTGTGCGACGACGGCGAGCACCTTGGGCCCGAGCAGCGAGGAGTCGCCGAAGAGCGTGGCGTTCCCCGCGTACAGCCAGGGGACGAGCGGCGGCTTACGGTCGACGACCGTCTCGTAGAGCGCGCCGCCCTGCGCCAGCATCCGCGCCTGTACGGCGAGATAGCCCTCGTCCGGGCTCCACAGCGGCCACCGGAAGGAGGGCAGCCTGGTCGCCCAGGCCAGTACGGCGAGCAGCGGCAGGAGCCGTGCCCAGTAGCCGTCCCGGCCGCCGCGCACCCGCGCGCTCCGCGGGCGTGCGGAGCGCTGGCGTACGGAGCGCTGGCGTAAAGAGCGCGGACGGACGGGAAGCGTGCCGGTGGCGCGTGCCGGGCCGGTGGCCGCGGCGGGCGTGCGGTGCACGCTACGCGGCGTTGTGCAGGCGGCTGTGCGAGCGCCCGTAGGCGAAGTAGACGACGACGCCGAGGACCATCCAGACACCGAACCGCAGCCAGGTCTCCGCGGGCAGGTTGAGCATCAGCCACAGCGAGGCGAGCACGGAGAGGACGGGGACGAACGGCACGAGCGGGGTGCGGAAGGCGCGCGGCAGGTCCGGGCGCTGCTTGCGGAGCAGGATCACGCCGAGCGCGACGACGACGAAGGCGAAGAGCGTGCCGATGTTGACCAGTTCGGCCAGTTCGTCGATGGAGGTGAAGCCCGCGACGACCGCCACGATCAGCCCGAGCAGGATGGTCGAGCGGTAGGGCGTGCCGAACTTCGGGTGCACTTTGGAGAAGGACTTCGGCAGCAGCCCGTCGCGGCTCATCGCGAAGAAGACGCGGGTCTGGCCGAGCAGCAGGATCATGCAGACCGAGGTGAGGCCGACGGCGGCGCCGAAGCTGATGAGCCCCGCCCAGAAGGGGTGCCCGACGGCCTTGAAGGCGTCGGCGAGGGGCGCGTCGGTGGAAAGGTCGCTGTATTTCTGCATGCCGGTGACGACGACGGACACGGCGACGTACAGGAGCGTGCAGATCAGCAGCGAGCCGAGGATGCCGCGCGGCACGTCGCGCTGCGGGTTGCGGGTCTCCTCGGCGGCGGTGGCGACGATGTCGAAGCCGATGAACGCGAAGAACACCACGGCGGCGGCGGTGAAGATGCCCATCACGCCGAAGTGCGAGGGCGTGAAGCCGAACATGAGCTGGACGAGCGGCGCGGTGATGCCGCCGCCGCCCTCGCTCGGCTCGGACGGCGGGATGAACGGGTCGTAGTGGGAGCCGGTGATGAAGAGGGCGCCGACGATGATGACGAGCAGCACCACGGTGACCTTGACGGCGACGATGACGTTGGTGACGCGCGAGGAGAGCTTCATCCCGGCGACCAGGATGCCGGTCAGGACGAGGACGAGGAGGGCGGCCAGCAGGTCGAAGCCGAACGTCCCCTCGTGCGTGCCGCTCAGCGCCCGCGGCAGATGCAGCCCGGCGGTGTCCAGGAGCGAGCGGAGGTAGCCCGACCAGCCGACCGCGACCACCGCACAGCCGAGCGCGAGCTCCAGGATCAGGTCCCAGCCGATGATCCAGGCGGGGAACTCACCGAGGGAGGCGTACGAGAAGGTGTACGCGGAGCCCGCCACGGGCACCGTCGAGGCGAACTCGGCGTAGCACAGGGCCGCGAGTGCGCAGACCAGCCCGGCGACCACGAAGGCGAGGGCCACCGAGGGGCCCGCCGTCTCCTTGGCGATCTTTCCGGTCAGGACGAAGATGCCGGTGCCGATGATGACGCCGACGCCGAAGACCGTGAGGTCGAGGGCGGACAGCGACTTCTTGAGCGCGTGCTCCGGCTCCTCGGTGTCCCTGATGGACTGCTCGACGCTCTTCGTCCTGAAGAGGGTGCTGCTCACGGGCGTACCTCCCACGCTTGTCGTCCCCGACATGATCGAGAGAGCTTCTGCCCCGTACGCTCCGGCGCGACCCCGTTCACGCGAATGGGCCGGTTCCACCACCCTTACAGGGTGCCGGAACCGGCCCATCGGCGGTGTCCGCCGACATCAGTCGCGGGCGGGCTCCACGGAGTCCACGCCGGCGGTCGAGCGCTCGTACCGGCCGTCGAGCCGGGCGACGAGGCCGGTGACCTGGCGGGCGATGTCCGGTGCCGTCAGACCGATCTCCGCCATGATCTCCTTGCGCGAGGCGTGGTCGAGGAAGCGCGGCGGGATGCCGAAGTCGCGCAGCGGCACGTCCACACCCGCGTCCCGCAGGGCCTGGGCGATCGCGGAGCCGACGCCGCCCGCGCGGGAGTTGTCCTCGACGGTGACGACGACGCGGTGGCGGTCGGCCAGCGGCGCCATCGCCTCGTCGACCGGCTTGACCCAGCGCGGGTCGACCACGGTCGTGGTGATGCCCTGCTTGTCGAGCAGCCCCGCGATCTCCAGGCACATCGGGGCCAGCGCGCCCACGGAGACCAGGAGCACATCGGGACGGTCGCTGCCCGCCTCGCGGAGCACGTCCATCGCGCCGACCGTGCCGACGGCCTTGACCGCCGGGCCGACCGCGCCCTTGGAATAGCGCACGACGGTCGGGGCGTCGTCGACCTCGACGGCCTCGCGGAGCTGGAGGCGGACCTGGTCGGCGTCGCGCGGGGCGGCGATCCGCAGGGTCGGCACGCACTGGAGGATCGACATGTCCCACATGCCGTTGTGCGAGGCGCCGTCGGTGCCGGTGACGCCCGCGCGGTCCAGGACGAAGGTGACACCGCACTTGTGCAGGGCCACGTCCATCAGGAGCTGGTCGAAGGCGCGGTTGAGGAAGGTCGCGTAGACGGCGAAGACGGGGTGCAGGCCGCCGGAGGCGAGGCCCGCCGCCGAGACGGCCGCGTGCTGCTCGGCGATACCGACGTCGTAGACCCGGTCGGGGAACTCCTCGGCGAACTTCTTCAGGCCGACCGGCTGGAGCATGGCCGCGGTGATCGCGACGATGTCCTCCCGCTCCCGGCCGAGCTTGACCATCTCCTCGCCGAACACGGACGTCCAGTCCATGCCTCCGGCGGCGATGGGCAGGCCGGTGTCGGGGTGGATGGGGCCGATGCCGTGGAAGTGGTCGGCCTCGTCCTCCTCGGCGGGCTGGTAGCCCCGGCCCTTCTCGGTGAGGCAGTGCACGATGACCGGGCCGCCGAAGCGCTTGGCGCGCGTCAGGGCGGACTCCAGGGCCTCGATGTCGTGGCCGTCGATCGGGCCGACGTACTTCAGGCCGAGGTCCTCGAACATGCCCTGCGGGGCGATGAAGTCCTTCAGGCCCTTCTTGGCGCCGTGCAGCGTTTCGTACAGCGGCCTGCCGACGACCGGGGTGCGCTCCAGGATGTCCTTGCCGCGGGCCAGGAACCGCTCGTAGCCGTCGGTGGTGCGCAGGGTGGCGAGGTGGTTGGCCAGGCCGCCGATCGTGGGCGCGTACGACCGCTCGTTGTCGTTGACGACGATCACCAGGGGGCGGTCCTTGGCGGCGGCGATGTTGTTCAGCGCCTCCCAGGCCATGCCGCCGGTGAGCGCGCCGTCACCGATGACGGCGACCACGTGGTCGTCCTTGCGGCGCACCTGGTTGGCCTTGGCGAAGCCGTCGGCCCAGCCGAGGACCGTGGAGGCGTGGCTGTTCTCGATCACGTCGTGCTCGGACTCGGCGCGCGAGGGGTAGCCGGAGAGGCCGCCCTTGCCGCGCAGCTTGCCGAAGTCCTGGCGGCCGGTGAGCAGCTTGTGCACATAGCTCTGGTGGCCGGTGTCGAAGAGGACCTTGTCCTTGGGCGACTCGAAGACGCGGTGCAGGGCGATGGTGAGCTCGACCACGCCGAGGTTGGGGCCGAGGTGGCCACCGGTCTTGGCGACCGCTTCGACCAGGAAGCTGCGGATCTCTCCGGCCAGCGTGGTCAGCTCCTCGGGACTGAGCCGGTCCAGATCGCGCGGTCCCGTGATGCGGTTCAGCAGCGGCACCCGTGCCTCCTTGCTAGAGCTGAGATGTGCTGTTCGAGCGTTGCCGGGACCCCCGAGTCTAATGTTCCGCTACGCGACCCGGCGTCCGGGAGGTGAGTTCCCGGTCACTCGGACGAGCGAAACCCCGCGCACCCCGTAAGGGGCGCGCGGGGTCGTGAGGGCGCGGGCTGAGCGCCCCCGAGGGGCGCGGGAAACTCGCGCGACCAGCCCCGACGGACCGGCGGCCGGAGAACCGCCGCGCCGCGAAAGGCTAGGCCCGGCCCGCGGACTTCTGCGTACGCCGCGAGATGGAGTCGATGACGACCGCCGCGAGGAGAACCGCACCGGTGATCATGTACTGAATCTCACTCGCCATACCGAGCAGGTTGAGCCCCTGCTGGATGGACTGGATGACCAGCATGCCGAGCAGCGCGGACCACACCTTGCCGCGCCCGCCGAAGAGGCTGGTGCCACCGATGACGGCGGCGGCGATGACCATCATCAGCGTGTTTCCGCCGCCCAGGCTCTTCGTCGCGCCGCCGGAGAGGCTGGCGATGAAGAGACCGCCGAAGGCGGCGAGCATGCCGGAGATCGCGAAGACGGTGATCCGGATGCGGTCGACGTTGATACCGGCACGCCGCGCCGCTTCCGCGTTGCCGCCGACCGCGAAGACCTGACGGCCGAAGGTGGTGCGCCGCGCGACGAAGTCGGCGATCACCAGGACGGCCAGGAAGAGCACCAGGGCCAGCGGCAGGCCGCGGGCGCCCTGCGGCTCGTTCAGCTCGTAGGCGGCACCGAGCGCGAGGACGGCGACGACGACCGTGCGCAGGATGATCTCGCTGACCGGCCGCGACGGCAGCGCGGCGGACTTGCGGCGCTTGCTGTCGAGCAGCAGGGACCCGGCGTACGCGATGATCGCGACGGCGGCCAGGCCGTACGCGGCGCCCTTCTCGGCGAAGAAGTGGCCGGTCAGGTCCTCGACGACGCTGCCCTCGGGAGTGTTGATGCTCCCCTCGCCGCCCATGAGCCAGATCTGCAGACCGCTCCAGCCGAGGAACCCGGCCAGGGTGACCACGAAGGCGGGCACGCCGATCTTGGCGAAGAAGAACCCGTGGATGGCGCCGATGACCAGACCGGACGCGATGGCGATGAGCACCGCGAGCCAGTCGTTCAGACCGTGGGTGACGCTCAGCACGGCCCAGACGGCCGCGCCCATACCGGCCACCGAGCCGACCGAGAGGTCGATCTCGCCGAGCAGCAGGACGAAGACGATGCCGACGGCCATGATGCCGAGGCCGGAGGTGAAGACCGCGATGTTCGCGAGGCTGCTCGCGTCCAGGAAGTGGTCGTTCTTCATCTGGAAGATGATCGCGATGACGATCAGCCCGATGACGACGGGCAGCGAGCCGAGCTCACCGCCGCGCAGCTTCCGCTTGAACTCGGTCAGGTAGCCGGCGAGGCCCTCCTCGCGGACGAGCAGGCGCGGGTCGACGGCCGGGACGGGCGCGGCCGACGCGGGGGCGTCGGTCTGGGGCCCGGAGTCCTTGCTGACGGGGGTCTTGGCGAGGTCGCTCACTTCGCGTCCTCCTTCGGTGCCGTGGCCGTGCGCGCCTTGCGGCGGGTCACGGCGTTGTCCGTGGCGCCGGTGATGGCGGCGATGATCTCTTCGTTGCTGGTGTCCGCGACGGAGAAGGTCCCGTTGTTGCGGCCGAGCCGCAGCACGGCGACCTTGTCCGCGACGGCCTTCACGTCGGCCATGTTGTGGCTGATGAGGATCACTCCGTGGCCGCGCTCGCGCAGCCGCTCCACCAGGTCGAGGACCTGTGCGGTCTGCTCGACGCCGAGGGCCGCGGTGGGCTCGTCGAGGATGACGACCTTGGGGTCGCCGACCAGCGCGCGGGCGATCGCCACGACCTGGCGCTGACCGCCGGAGAGCGCCGCGACGGGGATGCGGACGCTGGGGATGCGGATGGAGAGGGTGTCCAGGAGTTCCCTGGCCCGCTTCTCCATCTTGATCTCGTCGAGGACGGAGGCGCTCTTCAGCTCGCTGCCGAGGAAGAGGTTGGCGACGACGTCGAGGTTGTCGCAGAGGGCGAGGTCCTGGTAGACGGTGGCCACGCCGAGGTTCTGGGCGTCGTGCGGCCGTCCGATGCGGACCGGCCTGCCCTCCCACTCGATCGCGCCGTCGTCGATCGGGTGGACGCCCGAGATCGTCTTGACGAGCGTGGACTTTCCGGCGCCGTTGTCGCCGACGAGGGCGACCACCTCACCGGTACGGATTTCGAGGTCAACGTCCGTGAGCGCCTGGACGGCGCCGAACCGCTTGGAGACCCCGCGCAACGCCAGCACGGGCGTAGCGGACACGTGAATCATCTCCTTCGCCGCCTGACCGGCGGGGATGGTGGTGCAGCAGGAGCTGTGCCGTACAGCGAGAGCTGTACCGAACAAGGGCTGTGCTGAACAGGGGCTGTACGAGAGGGGAGTCCGGCGCCCGCCCCCCGTCTGCGGGGCGGTGTGTTCGGGGCGGGCACCGGACCGGTACCGATGGCCTGCGGGCTACTTGATGCCCGCGGCGTCGCACGCCTTCTTGTACTGGGCGGTGCAGATCTCGCTGACCTTGTAGACCTTGTCCTTGACGATCGTGTCGGCGACCTCGTCCTTGGTGATCGCCTGGGCGTCGTACAGCTTGGCCGGGATGCCCTTGAAGTCGCCGCTGAGGGAGTCGACCTTGCGGTCCACGATCGAGTCGATGCTCTTGCCCTTGAGCAGGTTCACCGCGATCTCGGCGGTGGTCTCCGCCTCCGGCTTGATCTCCTTGTAGATCGTGTAGTCCTGGTCGCCGCTCAGCAGGCGCTGGACGCCCGCGAGCTCGGCGTCCTGGCCGCCGACCGGAACCTTGATGCCGCGCTGCTTGAGGGCGGTGATCACGCCGCCCGCCATACCGTCGTTGGCGGCGTAGACGCCCTGGATGCCGTCCTTGCCGAGCTTGTCGATCGCGGAGGACATCTTGCGGTTCGCCTCGTCCGGCGACCAGTCCGGGATGTCCTGCTCGTAGGCGATCTTCTTGACGGCCTTGTCGAGCACCGTGTGGGCGCCCTTCTTGAAGAAGGGGGCGTTCGGGTCGGTCGGCGAGCCGTTGATCATGACGACGTTGGCCTTCTTGGCGTCCGAACCGAGCGCCTTGACCATCGCCCCGCCCTGGAGGCGGCCGATCTTCTCGTTGTCGTAGCTCACGTACGCGGCGAGGGGGCCCTCGGCGAGACGGTCGTACGCCACGACCTTGACGCCCTGCTTCTCGGCCTGCTTGACCCACGACTTGGTCGACTTGTAGTCGACGGAGTCGAGGATGATCACCTTGACGCCCTGCGTGACCAGCGCCTCGAACTGCTTCTTCTGCGTCTCGATGTCCTGAGCCGCGTTGTTGTACTTGACCTCGCAGTCCGAGCAGAGCTGCTTGATCTTCGCTTCCATGATGGGGCGGTCGAAGGTCTCGTAGCGCGTGGTCTTGTTCTCGGGGCCCCCCCCCCCCCCCCCCCCCCCCCCCGCCGCCGTCGCCGCGACGGGGCTCACGGGGACCACGGCGGCGACGAGCAGCACATGGCTGAATCTCCGGTTCATGGT
>NZ_JASKYR010000342.1:0-6982 GCF_041028215.1 Streptomyces flavofungini | reverse complement strand
CGAGCAGCGCGCGGGCCAGGCGCGGGTGCAGACCCATGCCGGCCAGCCGTGCGCCCCGTGCCGTGACCCGGCCCGTCGCCGCGTCCACCGCCCCCACGGCGGCGAGCACGCTCCGCGCCGCGGCCATCGCGCCGGCCGGCGGGGGGTCGAGCAGGGCGAGCCCCGAGGCGTCCGGGTCGCCCCAGCAGGCCGCCTGGAGGGCGAACGCGGAGAGGTCGGCCAGTCTGATCTCCGGGGCGGGAAAGCGCGGCACCCGCCCGTCCTCGGCCTCCGCCCAGCAGCGGTACACGGCCCCCGGCGCCTCACGCCCGGCGCGGCCCGCCCGCTGCCGCCCCGCCGCCTGCGAGGCACGCACCGTCGCCAGCGCGCTCAGCCCGCGCGCGTGGTCCACCCGGGGCTCACGCGCGAGGCCCGAGTCGACGACCACCCGCACCCCAGGCACCGTCAGCGAGGACTCGGCGACGGAGGTGGCGAGCACGACCCGCCGCTTCGCCGACCCGGCGAGGACCGCGTCCTGCACGGCGGCGGGCGCCCGCCCGTGCACCTGGAGCACCTCCACGTCCCCGAGGCCGCCGAGCTGCCCGGCCACCCGCGCGATCTCACCGACCCCGGGCAGGAAACACAGCACGTCCCCGTCCCGCTCGGCCAGCGCCCGCCGCACCACCGACGCCACATGCGTGAGGAGCGCGGGGTCGACGCGCATGCCGTGCGGCGGGCGTACGGGGCCGGTGGGCGGCGCCCAGACCACCTCCACGGGGTGGGCCGTGCCCCGCGCCCGCACGACGGGAGCGTCCCCGAGGACGCGCGCCCAGCCCTCCGCGTCGGTCGTCGCGGACGCGGCCACCAGACGCAGCTCGGGCCGGAGCGCGGCCCGTACGTCCACCAGGAAGGCCGCCACGGTGTCGGCGTCCAGATGCCGTTCGTGGCACTCGTCGATGATCACGGCGTCCACGCCGGTGAGCTCCTGGTCCCGTTGGAGGCGCTGGAGCAGGACACCGGTCGTGACGACCTCCACGCGCGTGGCGGGTCCCACGACGCGCTCTCCGCGCACGGTGAAGCCGACGCGTTCCCCCGCCTTCTCGCCCAGCAGCCAGGCCATCCGCCGCGCGGCGGCCCGTGCGGCGATGCGCCGGGGCTCGGCGACGACGACCCGGCGTACGCCGTCGAAGGCGTCCGGCGGGTCGAGCAGGCCCGCGAGTGCCAGCGGCACCAGCGTCGTCTTGCCGGTGCCGGGCGGCGCGCAGAGCACGGCGCTGCCCGGACCCTCCAGGGCGGCCCGGAGGCCGGGCAGCGCTTCGCGTACGGGCAGGTTCAGGGCGGCGGCGTCACGGATCACACGGTCAGTCTCGTACGCAGACGTAGATGGCCGTACCCGGGATCAGGTTGCCGCGCAGCGGGGACCAGCCGCCCCACTCCTGGGTGTTCCACGCGGGCCACTCCGGCTCGACGATGTCGACGAGGCGGAAGCCGCCCGCGACGATGTCCCGCACCCGGTCGCCGATGGTCCTGTGGTGCTCCACATAGACGGCGTTGCCCTCGTCGTCCTGCTCCACATAAGGAGTGCGGTCGAAGTAGGAGGCCGCCACGGAGAGGCCCTCGGGGCCCGGCTCGTCGGGGAAGGCCCAGCGCATCGGATGCGTGGCGGAGAAGACGAACCGGCCGCCGGGCCGCAGCACGCGGTGCACGTCCTTCAGGACGAGGACCGGATCGGCGACGAAGGGCAGCGCTCCGTAGGCGGAGCAGGCGAGGTCGAAGGAGCCGTCCCTGAAGGGCAGCACTCCGGCGTCGGCCTGTACGAGCGGCACCGAGCCGCCGATCCGCAGCGCGTGCTGGAGCTGGCGGTGGGAGAGGTCGAGGGCGACGGGCCTGGCACCCTGGGACAGGAGCCAGCGGGAGCACTGGGCGGCGCCCGCGCCGATCTCCAGGACGTCCTTGTCCTTCAGCTCCTCGGGCGGACCCAGAAGCTCCGCCTCCACTTCGTCGAGCCCCTCGGGGCCCCACACGAAGCGGTCGTCGCCGAGGAAGGTGCCGTGCTCGATCTGGTAGTCGTCGGCGTTCCTGTCCCACCAGCCACGGTTGGCACGGCTGCTCTCGGTGACGCCCGCGTCACGGCGGGTGGCTTCGGGCTCGGGCGGTTCGGACTCTTGGATGATCGGCTCCATCGTCGTAATCTTCGTCGGACCCGTCGCGAGGGGGGTGCCGTGCGGCCCAGGTGGCCTCATGCGACAGGTTTTGTGCCGGGTATGCGGCGATCCGCCCCGGGTGTGCGCCTTCGCGCATTGACCCTGTCCGGCTGCCCCCGTATGCTACAAGTTGCGCTGCGAGCCTGCGCTCCTCAGACATAGCAGGCTGCGCTCGCGTCTGTTGTATGTCCCCTCGGTTGTCGAGGCGCCTTCCGTTCTCCGGAAGTCGCGCTTCCTAGGCTGTCCGGCTGCTTCAGAGCGAAATCGGCTCCGGCGTTGCAGTACCTACGACTTCAATGTCCGTACCGGAGCCCTTACCCACATGACGAGCAGCACCGAGACCACCGCCACCACCCCGCAGGTAGCGGTCAACGACATCGGTAACGAGGAAGCCTTCCTCGCCGCGATCGACGAGACGATCAAGTACTTCAACGACGGCGACATCGTCGACGGCGTCATCGTGAAGGTCGACCGGGACGAGGTCCTGCTCGACATCGGTTACAAGACCGAAGGCGTCATCCCGAGCCGCGAGCTCTCCATCAAGCACGACGTCGACCCGAACGAGGTCGTCGCGGTTGGTGACGAGATCGAGGCTCTGGTTCTCCAGAAGGAGGACAAGGAAGGCCGTCTGATCCTGTCCAAGAAGCGCGCTCAGTACGAGCGTGCCTGGGGCACGATCGAGAAGATCAAGGAAGAGGACGGGATCGTCACCGGTACCGTCATCGAGGTCGTCAAGGGTGGTCTCATCCTCGACATCGGCCTCCGTGGCTTCCTGCCGGCCTCCCTCGTCGAGATGCGCCGCGTCCGCGACCTCCAGCCCTACGTGGGCAAGGAGCTCGAGGCCAAGATCATCGAGCTGGACAAGAACCGCAACAACGTGGTCCTGTCCCGCCGTGCCTGGCTCGAGCAGACCCAGAGCGAGGTCCGCCAGACCTTCCTCACGACCCTGCAGAAGGGCCAGGTCCGCTCCGGCGTCGTTTCCTCGATCGTCAACTTCGGTGCGTTCGTGGACCTCGGCGGCGTCGACGGTCTCGTGCACGTCTCCGAGCTCTCCTGGAAGCACATCGACCACCCCTCCGAGGTTGTCGAGGTCGGCCAGGAGGTCACCGTCGAGGTTCTCGACGTGGACATGGACCGCGAGCGCGTCTCCCTGTCGCTCAAGGCGACGCAGGAAGACCCGTGGCAGCAGTTCGCCCGCACGCACCAGATCGGGCAGGTCGTTCCCGGCAAGGTCACCAAGCTCGTTCCGTTCGGTGCGTTCGTGCGCGTCGACGAGGGCATCGAGGGCCTGGTCCACATCTCCGAGCTGGCCGAGCGCCACGTGGAGATCCCGGAGCAGGTCGTCCAGGTCAACGACGAGATCTTCGTCAAGGTCATCGACATCGACCTCGAGCGTCGCCGGATCTCGCTGTCGCTGAAGCAGGCCAACGAGTCCTTCGGCGCCGACCCGTCGGCCGTCGAGTTCGACCCGACCCTGTACGGCATGGCCGCGTCCTACGACGACCAGGGCAACTACATCTACCCCGAGGGCTTCGACCCCGAGACCAACGACTGGCTCGAGGGCTACGAGACCCAGCGCGAGGCCTGGGAGACCCAGTACGCCGAGGCGCAGCAGCGCTTCGAGCAGCACCAGGCTCAGGTCATCAAGTCCCGCGAGGCCGACGCGCAGGCCGAGGCCGAGGGTGCGGCCGCGCCCGGCGGTGCGGCTCCGGCCGCCGGCACCGGTGGCGGCGGCGGTTCGTACTCCTCGGAGTCGGACGACAACTCCGGCGCCCTTGCTTCGGACGAGGCGCTCGCCGCGCTTCGCGAGAAGCTCGCGGGTGGCCAGAGCTGAGGCTCGCCCCTGGGCGTAGTTGACTGACGCTGCGGGCCCGCGTCTCCCTTCGGGGGGATGCGGGCCCGTTTCGTGTGCCGGGGTTCGCGTGCCGGGTCCTGGTTCCGGGGTCGTCCGCGGGTCGGTGGGGGCTGGTCGCGCACTTCCCCGCGCCGCTTAGGGGACGCTTTCCGCGCCGCTCGTCACGGTGTGACCGTGATGTTCGTCAGGCCTCTGCCGCCCGTCACCGTGTTGCTGGCGTAGACCGTCGTCCTGCACGACGTGCTCTGGTTCGTCACGTTGATGGCGAGCTGCTTGTCGCCCGTCGCGCCCGTCAGGGTCGACCTGTTGCCGCGGAAGACCGTGCCGCAGCCCCAGCCGGACTGCTGGGAGTGGGTCTCGTAGCCGTTGTTCGTGGTGTTCTTGCCGGTGTTGTTCTCGATGACGTAGTTGTTGCCCTTCACGTCTATCCACGAGTCGTCGTAGTGCACACCGGTCAGGCCCTTGCCGTCGAAGGTGTTGCCCGAGAGCTTGCCGCCGGTGGTGCCCTCCTTGATGTCGACGGCCTCGCCGCCCACGTCCGGGCCGATCGTGTTGCCGAGGATCTGGACGTTGTCGCTCTTGTCGGAGAGCGTGTTGGCCGTGCCCACGTAGATGCCCTCGCCCATCCCGCGGCCGTCGTTGCCCGTGTCGTAGACGCGCGAGTTCCTGATCACCCCGTCGGGGCTCGACGTGCGGAAGTGGACGCCCTCCATGTCGAGGCCGTGCACCGTGACGGTGTCCACGACGACGCCACGGGCCGAGTCGATCATGATGCCTTTCTGGCCGCCGGTGACGGTGATGCCCTTGACCGTCCAGTACGAGGCCCCGTTCAGGTGCAGGCCGTAGCCGCCGCCCGCCTTGAGCACCGCCTTCGAGGAGCCGGTCAGTGTGATGCGGGAGCCGGAGCTCGCGGCCACCGAGGTCTTGAAGTTTCCGGAGTAGCTGCCGTCGGCCAGGTGGATCGTGTCGCCGGGGGAGGCGCCGGTGAGCGCCGTCTTGAGCTGGGCGGCGGTGGACACCTCGATCGTCCGCGCGGGCACCGCGCCGGGGGCGGCGGTCGCGGTCGCGGCCAGGCCGGATGCGACGGCCGTCGCGGTCAGCACGGCGGTGAGCAGTCTCTGTCGGGTGCGCATGGGGGTGGCCTTCCCGTCCGGTGGAGGCGTCCGCGTGGAGCCGTCTTGGCTGCGTGGAGAAGTTCGAGCAAGTTCTTGTACGTGAACGCCGGGTGTGCATATGAACGTAGAGGCGGGACATGTTCGCGTCAAGGTAGGGGCCAGGGATGTCTGTGGCTCGCTCTTGCGTGAACTCGGCTTGCCTGTAGGGGCGTTCACGGGGACGAATTCGATGGCTTAAGGGAATGCCTCCGCCACTCCGGGTGTTCTTCTCTAGGAACACGAGGAGGAGCGGTCACAGTGCTTGATCCGCAGGGTTTGTACGCATGGGAGCCGAAGGGCCTCGCCGTCGTCGACATGGCGCTGGCCCAGGAGTCGGCCGGTCTTGTCATGCTCTACCACTTCGACGGCTACATCGATGCGGGCGAGACCGGCGACCAGATCGTCGAGCGGCTGACGGACAGCCTTCCCGGGCAGGTGGTGGCGCGGTTCGACCACGACCGGCTCGTCGACTACCGCGCCCGCCGCCCGCTGCTCACCTTCCGGCGCGACCGCTGGACCGACTACGAGGTCCCGACGCTCGATGTCCGCCTGCTCCAGGACGCCACGGGCGCGCCCTTCCTGCTGCTGACCGGGCCCGAACCCGACATCGAGTGGGAGCGGTTCGCCGCGGCCGTCAAGGAGATCGTGGAGCGGCTCGGCGTGCGCCTCGCGGTCAACTTCCACGGCATCCCCATGGGCGTGCCGCACACCCGTCCGGTGGGCCTCACCCCGCACGGCAACCGCACCGACCTGGTGCCCGGCCACCGGAGCCCGTTCGACGAGGCGCAGGTGCCGGGGAGCGCCGCCTCGCTGGTCGAGTACCGGCTCCTTGAGGCGGGCCACGACGTGCTGGGTCTCGCCGCGCACGTCCCGCACTACATCGCGCGCTCGGCGTACCCGGACGCGGCCCTGACCGTCCTTGAGGCCATCACCGCCGCGACCGGCCTGGTGCTGCCCGGTGCCGCGCACGGACTGCGCACCGAGGCGCACCGCACCCAGACCGAGATCGATCGGCAGATCCAGGAGGGCGACGAGGAACTGGTCGCGCTGATCCAGGGCCTTGAGCACCAGTACGACGCCGCGGCGGGCGCGCAGGACCGGGGCAACATGCTGGCCGAACCGGCCGACATCCCCTCCGCCGATGAGATCGGCCGTCAGTTCGAGCGCTTCCTCGCCGAGCGGGAGGGCGAGGGGTGACCCAGCGGACCCCGGGGGGATGTCCGGCCCGGGGCCCCGGCGGCCGTGTCAGAGCCAGGGCCTAAGCTGCCGGACATGCTGAAGGTGGGCCTGACCGGTGGAATCGGCGCCGGCAAGAGTGAAGTCTCGCGGCTGCTCGTCGCGTCCGGAGCCGTGCTGATCGACGCCGACAAGATCGCGCGTGAGGTGGTGGCGCCGGGCACTCCCGGCCTGGCGGCCGTCGTCGAGGCCTTCGGCGAGGAGGTGCTCGCCCCCGACGGTTCCCTGGACCGGCCACGGCTCGGCTCGATCGTCTTCGCCGACGCCGACAGGCTCGCCGTGCTCAACTCGATCGTGCACCCCCTGGTCGGCGCCCGCTCCGCCGAACTCGAACGGTCCGCCGCCGAGGACGCGGTGGTCGTCCACGACGTGCCGCTGCTCACCGAGAACGGCCTCGCGCCCCTGTACGACCTGGTGGTCGTCGTCGACGCGAGCCCCGCGACCCAGCTCGACCGTCTGGTGCGGCTGCGTGGCATGAGCGAGGAGGACGCCCGCGCGCGGATGGCGGCGCAGGCGACGCGCGAGAAGCGCCTGGAGATCGCGGACATCGTGAT
>NZ_JASKYR010000341.1:0-7567 GCF_041028215.1 Streptomyces flavofungini | reverse complement strand
TAGTTGTCGGACCGGGGGTTGGGCCCGCAGCGGCGGGCGGGGTGGTCGTCGTCATGCCGTCGAGCGTGCGGGCGGCCCGGTACGGGTTACGAGAGCCCGCTGATGCTGGTACTGACAGCACCTGGCAGCGGCCGGGACGGGCACGGACGATGGGGGACGTGACGACGATGACGACTGTGCAGGGGTGGGCACCGGAACAACCACGACGGCGAGGACCGCAGCAACCGCTGGGGCTGGCGCCGGAGCAACCGCTGAGGCAAGCGCCGGAGCAACCGCCGGGGCAGGCGCCGGAGCAACCGCTGAGGCAACCGCCGGGGCGAGCACCGCAGCGACCGCCGGGGCAGGCGCCCGGACAGCCGCGGAGGCCCCAGCGGCGGCGCCCCGAGCTGGCCGCCTTCCTGCGCGGGCGCAGGGCCCGGGTGACCCCGGCCGACGTCGGCATGCCGCCCGGTCTGCGCCGCCGGACGCCGGGGCTGCGGCGCGAGGAGGTCGCGCAGCTCTCCGGGGTCGGCGTCACCTGGTACACCTGGCTGGAGCAGGGACGCCCGATCAACGCCTCGCCGCAGGTCCTGGACGCCGTGGCGCGCACCCTGCGGCTGGACCGCCCGGAGCGCGAGCACCTGTACCACCTGGCCGAGGTGCCGTACGAACCGGACGCGGAGTCCGCGGTGGCCGCGGTGGGACCGGAGGTCCAGGGCATCATCGACGCGATGGACCCGCTCCCCGCGGTGGTCTACAACGCGCGGTACGACATCCTCGCCACGAACCCCGCCTACCGGGACCTCTTCTCGCTCCCGCGGGAGGACGGGGCGGGCGTCCCGAACGTGCTGTGGTCGCTGTTCACCATTCCCGAGGCGGCGTGCCCGCTGGTCTTCCGCGACTCGGAGCTGCCGGTGATGGTGGCGACGCTGCGCGGCGCGTACGGCCGGCATGTGGGCGAGCCCGAGTGGGAGGGCTTCGTCCGCCGCCTCTCCGCCGCGAGCCCGTACTTCGCCGAGCTGTGGGCCAGCGGGAACGTGATACCGCCGGGGAACCGGGTCAAGACGTTCCGGCACAAGGCGATAGGTGAGCTGCGCATGACGTCGGTCTCGCTGAGCATCAACGGCATGCCGGAGTGCCGGATCGTCACCTACACCCCGGACGACGAGGCGAGCAGGCGCCAGACCATGGAACTGCGCGCGCGCAGACTGCGGGCACAGAAGGACGCCGAACGCGAAGATCCCGTCCCCGGACGGGGACGGGATCTTCGGGACTGTGGAGCTAAGGAGAATTGAACTCCTGACCTCCTGCATGCCATGCAGGCGCTCTACCAACTGAGCTATAGCCCCTTGCGTTCTTCCCGCTCTGCGGGGCGAACAAGAAGAACTTTAGCCTGCGACCTGCCCGAATGTGAAATCCGGGGGTCGGCGCCCGGAGGGCTTGGTCAGTCGTCGTCGCCGAGCACCGGTTCCGGCAGCGTGCCCGCGTTGTGCTCAAGGAGGCGCCAGCCGCGCGCTCCCTGGCCGAGGACCGACCAGCAGCAGTTGGACAGACCCCCGAGCCCCTCCCAGTGGTGGGACTCCAGACCGAGGAGGCGACCGATGGTGGTGCGGATGGTGCCGCCGTGGCTGACGACGACCAGGGTGCCGTTGTCCGGCAGCTTCTCGGCATGGCGCAGGACGATCGGGGCCGCTCGGTCGGCGACCTCGGTCTCCAGCTCACCGCCGCCGCGGCGCACCGACTCGCCGCGCTTCCACGCGGCGTACTGGTCGCCGAAGCGGGCGATGATCTCGTCGTGCGTCAGGCCCTGCCACTCGCCCGCGTACGTCTCGCGCAGGCCCTCCTCGTGGATGACGGGGAGGCCGGTGACGGCCGCGAGCTCGCTCGCCGTGGCCGCCGCCCGCTTGAGGTCGGAGGCGACGATGGCGTCCGGCCGCAGCGAGGCGAGCAGCCGGGCGGCGCGCTTGGCCTGGGCCGTGCCGGTCTCGGTCAGATCGATGTCCGTGGTGCCCTGGAAGCGGCGCTCCAGGTTCCAGGACGTCTGGCCGTGCCGCCACAGGATGATCCGGCAGCCGCGGTTGCTCACCGGAGCTCTCCGTCCAGATCCGCCTCCTCGGCGGCGCGCTGCTCGGCGTGGGCGGCGGCCTTGCCGCGGGTCGCCGCGGCGTCCTCGGGCAGCGCGATCTCGGGGCAGTCCTTCCACAGGCGCTCGAGGGCGTAGAAGACACGCTCCTCGCTGTGCTGGACGTGCACCACGATGTCCACGTAGTCGAGGAGGATCCAGCGGGCGTCGCGGTCGCCCTCGCGGCGGACCGGCTTGGCGCCGAGCCGCTTGTTGAGCTGCTCCTCGATCTCGTCGACGATCGACTTGACCTGGCGGTCGTTGGGCGCGGAGGCGAGCAGGAAGGCGTCCGTGATCGACAGCACGTCGCTGACGTCGTACGCGATGATGTCGTGCGCGAGCTTGTCGGCAGCCGCCTGGGCGGCGACGTTGATGAGCTCGATGGAGCGGTCCGTGGCGGTCACTGGTGAGCTTTCCTTCAGATGGTCAAGACACCTCAAGGGTCTCACGGACCGCCGACGGAGCCCCAGACGATTACGTCACGGCTCCGCCGGCCCCGCTCGGCGGCTGCCCCGGCGCGGTCGCGCCGGGCGGTCCTCACCCCGCGTCGTAGTCCTGGCCGAGCACCACCGAGACATCGGCGTTCGCCGCCGTCTTGCCCTCGCGGACCGCGCTCGACGGCAGGCCGAGGGTCTTGGCGACCTCGGTGGCCTGCGACTTCTTCGCCGCGCCCGCGTAGGTGACCTGTGAGGTGGGCTGGGCCGCGGAGCCCGTGCCGCCGTCGACGAAGGCGTAGCCGCCGTTGACCAGGGTGACGCGGGCCTCCTGGGCCGCGCCCTTGCTCCCGGAGGCGTTCTTGACGTTGACGCGCACGGCCGCGCCCTTCTCCGGGCTCTTCGCCGCGCCGCCGAGCACCTCCTTGACCACGCTGTCGGCGGCGTCCTCGGTCAGCGTGCCGTCCTGCCGCACCGGGAGGAGCGTGGTCTTGTAGTCGCCGCCCTTCGCCCGGTCGGCGAGCTCGGCGAGGAAGGCGCCGAGGTCCTTCTCGTTGAGCGAGGGGTCGAGGATCTGCGCCAGCGACTCGACGGTGGTGGTGGCCGCCTGCGGGTCGGAGGAGAGCTTGCGCAGGACGCCCTGCATGACCTGGCCGAAGCGGTCGAGCTGCGCGGTCGCGGACTCGCCGGAGGCGCGGTACGTGGCGTAGGCGACGGCCATCGGGCCGCTGAGGGTCTGCTGCTCGCCCTTCTTGACCAGCGGGGCCTCGCCCTTCTTGGCCTTGGGGTCGGGTACGTCGGTGTCGGTGTCGACGTCGATGTTGCCGACGAGTTCGACGAGGTTCTGGAGGTAGGGCGTGTCGAGCCGCCAGGTGCCCTCGACCTCGGTGCCGAGGGCCGTGTCGATCGAGTCCCGGGTGCCGGTCGAGCCGTCGTCGTCGACGGACTTGCCGAGCGTGGTGGCGGAGCCGTTGTCGTCCGAGACGGCGAGGGTGTTGGGGATCAGTACGGTCGCGCCCTGACCGGTGGTGGCGTTGTTGACCAGGAGCGCGGTCGAGGTGCCGCCGCCCTTGGTGTTGTGCAGATGGACGACGACCACGTCGCGCTTCTGCGGGCCGCCCGCCGCCGCGGCGCCGCCCCCGTCGTCCGACTGGCCGGGCAGCTTGCCCGCGAACCACAGATAGCCGACGCCGCCCGCGATCACCAGGGCGAGGACCACGACGAGCGCGACGACGCGGGAGCGCCCGCGCCGCTTGGCCTCCTCACGCCGCTCGGTCCGGCTCTCGGTGAACTTCAGCCAGTCGATGACGTCCTCGGAGTCCTCGTCGGGCTCCTCGATGAACGAGAACTGCTCGGTCTTGTAGTCCGGCTGCGCGTCGCGGGGCGCGGGGACCGGCTCGGGCCCGGCCTCGCGCTCCGGCGCGCGCGGCGCGGACGCCGACGCCGGGGTAGGTGCGGCCCCGGACCCGGCCGCGGGCTCGGTCTCCGGGACAGCCTCGGTCCGCTGCTGCTGAGGCACCCAGGGGGTGTCGTAGCCCGGCTGCTGACCCCCGTACGGGTCGTACCCGTACCCCTGGGACTCCTGATATCCCGGGGACTGCTGATATCCCTGAGACTGCTGGTACGCCTGGGGCTCCTGATGCCCCTGGGGCTGCTGCTGGTACCCCTGGGACTGCTGGTACTGGTGCGCCTGCTGGTATTGCTGAGCCTGCTGCTGAGACACCTGCTGCGGCACTTGCTGAGACACCTGCTGATACACCGGCCGCCCGTACTCGTCGTACCCGACGACCTGGTACTGGTCGGCCGCGTACTCGCCCGCGTACTCACCCGAGTACTCGCCCGCATACGGGTCGCTGCCCGCATAAGGGTCGTACTGTCGGTCGTTCACCGGTGCCCCTCTCGGCTCATTCGCCGCGGTACAGCTCGCGCTTGTCGATATAACGCACCACGCCGTCGGGCACCAGGTACCAGACGGGGTCGCCCTTCTGGACCCGCGCGCGGCAGTCGGTGGACGAGATGGCGAGGGCGGGCACCTCCACGAGGGAGACACCGCCCTTGGGCAGGCCGGGGTCGGTCAGCGTGTGGCCGGGCCGGGTGACCCCGATGAAATGCGCGAGGGAGAACAGCTCGTCCGTGTCCCGCCAGGTGAGGATCTGGCCGAGCGCGTCCGCGCCCGTGATGAAGAAGAGGTCCGTGTCGGGGTTGAGGGCCCGCAGGTCGCGCAGCGTGTCCGTGGTGTAGGTCTTGCCGCCGCGGTCGATGTCGATGCGGCTCACCGAGAACTGCGGGTTCTCGGCGGTCGCGATGACCGTCATCAGATAGCGGTCCTCGGCCGGTGACACCTGCTTGTCGCTCTTCTGCCACGGCTGCCCGGTCGGCACGAAGACCACCTCGTCGAGGTGGAACTGCGCGGCGACCTCACTGGCCGCCACCAGGTGTCCGTGGTGGATCGGGTCGAAGGTGCCGCCCATGACGCCCAGGCGGCGCTTGCCGTTGCTCACCGGACCGGTCTCCGGACCGGTAGGCATGTCCTGCTCTCCCATGCGTGCAGACCCTACCGGCCCGGCGGACGGGCCCTGTTCGGACGGTCCCGTCCCGGAGTCCCGAGCGGGGCGGCTCAGCGGTCCCGGTTGAAGCGCGTGGTGATCCACAGGAGCAGCAGCAGGGCGAGGAACGCGCCGCCGCCGGTCACGAGGGGGCTCAGGCTTGCGTGCTCGCCGCCGTGCTCGCCGCCCTCGGAGGCGAGAGTGACCAGCTGGGCGGCGTTGGCGTGGAGGCTCATCTCAGGCAGGACCTATCCGGGGGAGGGATGGACATAAGGACTTCCGGGCCATCGTAAGCGTGCGCCCCGCTCCGGCTCACGCCGACTCAGCCGTTGCGGTCCTCGTCGGCGTCCCTGCGGTACCCGCGCAGCAGGAACCAGCCCGCGAGCGCGCAGCCCACGACCATGACGATCAGGACGATCCGCAGCAGATTGCCGGGCCCCTGATCGCCCGCGGCCCTGGCCGCCTCCACGAGCCAGTCGGCCCCGGTGTTGTGCTCCATGGGATTCATGGCCATGACGGATGACTCCTTCTGTGTGCTGCCCTGTCACGGTATCTCCGCCTAGGCTGGTGCCCACCTCGGGGGCATCGGAGGACGACACATGGGGGAATCGGCATGACCGACGGCAATCACCACGGCGGCGGCGAGGGCCACGAGAACGTGCCGAGCCGGCAGCGCAGGCGCTTCCCCGGCATCTCGTCGCGCGCCTACGAACACCCGGCGGACCGCTCGGCCCTGGTGGCCCTGCGCAAGCTCAGCGGCTTCGACACGGTCTTCAAGGCGCTCAGCGGCCTGCTGCCCGAGCGCAGCCTGCGGCTGCTCTTCCTTTCGGACTCTGTCCGCGTCTCGGACGCGCAGTTCGCGCACCTGAACACGATGCTGCGGGACGCCTGCTACATCCTGGACCTGGAGAAGGTCCCGCCGATGTACGTGAACCAGGACCCGAACCCCAACGCGATGTGCATCGGTCTCGACGAGCCGATCATCGTCGTGACGACGGGCCTCGTCGAGCTGCTCGACGAGGAGGAGATGCGGGCGGTCGTCGGCCACGAGGTGGGCCACGCGCTGTCCGGGCACGCCGTCTACCGCACGATCCTGCTGTTCCTGACCAACCTCGCGCTGAAGGTCGCGTGGATTCCGCTCGGCAATGTCGCGATCATGGCGATCGTGACCGCGCTGCGCGAGTGGTTCCGCAAGTCGGAGCTCTCCGCGGACCGCGCCGGGCTCCTCGTCGGCCAGGACCTGCGGTGCTCCATGCGCGGCCTGATGAAGCTGGCGGGCGGCAACCACCTGCACGAGATGAACGTGGACGCGTTCCTGGAGCAGGCCGAGGAGTACGAGGCCGGGGGCGACCTGCGCGACTCCGTGCTGAAGATCCTGAACGTACTGCCGCGTACGCACCCCTTCGCCGCCGTGCGGGCCGCCGAGCTGAAGAAGTGGGCCGAGTCCCGCGACTACCAGCGGATCATGGACGGGCACTACCCCCGCAGGGACGAGGACGGGGACACCTCCGTCTCCGACTCCTTCCGGCAGTCGGCCTCGGCGTACGCGGACGACGTGCGCAACAGCAAGGACCCGCTGATGAAGCTGGTCAGTGATCTCGCGGGCGGCGCGGGCGACCTCGGCGGCAAGCTGCGCGGCAAGTTCACCGGCGGCCAGAACGGCGGCTCGGGTCCGGGCGAGGGCGGCTCGGAGCCCCCCAAGCCGTAGCCCGTATCGAACGTCACCTAGCGTCACGAAGCGTTTCAGAGCGAAGGCTGGGCGGCGCCCGCCAGCGTGCCGCAGAGCGCGGGGGCGCGGCCCGTGGCGTACGGGTCGGTGCCCGCGGGGCCGTCCGCCCTCGCGTGCTCCCCCGCGAGCAGCGGCCGCAGCCGGCGCACCGAGTCGGCGGCGCAGTTCAGCGGCCCGGCCTGGGTGGCGGAGACCACGAGCTCGGCCTGGTGCATGCGCAGGTCGTCCCGGTCGAAGCGGAAGTGCAGCTCGCGCCGGACGGTGAACAGCGAGGCCGCCGCACCGGACGCCCTCGCGGACGCCTTCCGCACCGCGTACACGAAGGTGTGGTCGGTGGACACCTCAAGCGTCGCCTTGTCCGTCTCGGCGACCCGCAGCGTCCCCTGGACCCGGACCCGCTGGTCGGCGAGGGCGGTCTCCTTGGGGTCGAACCGCACCAGCCAGCCGGTGGGCGCGTGCCGCCCGTCGGCGGCGGGGTGGGCGAAGCTCCGGTCGAACTGGTCGTACTGGTCCGGGTCGAGCAGCAGCCGCACGGAGCGCGGGGAGCCGCCGGTGAGGGTGTCGGGGTCCAGGGAGGACTCGACCAGATAGTCCTTGGCGGTGGTCAGGGCGGACGTCACCTGGCTGTCGGAGAAGTGCTCGGTGCGGCGCGCGGCGGGGAGGTTCACGCCGCCCGCGCCCACCCGGAACTGCGCGGCCGGGCTGTGCGCGTACAGCTCGGCGACCTTCGCGGAGCCCGGGACGGGGCCCTGCGGGG
>NZ_JASKYR010000340.1:0-9632 GCF_041028215.1 Streptomyces flavofungini | reverse complement strand
TGCGCACCCCCGTCCCCGCCCCCCGGCACTCGCCCTACCGCACCGGCGGCACCTACCTCATGGTCGGCGGCAGCGGCGGCATCGGCCGCGCCCTCTCCGAGGAACTCGCCCAGCGGCACCGGGCCAACATCGTGTGGATCAGCCGGGGCGAACTCGACGCCGGACAGCGGGCCACCGCCGACCGCGTGCACGCGGCCGGCGGACGGCTGCTGCACCTGCGGGCCGACGCCGCCGACCCCGCGGCCCTCGCCGGGGCCGTCGCCGAGGCCAGAGCGCGGTTCGGCGCGCCGCACGGTGTCTTCCACGCGGCCATGACGCACAACGCGAGCACCATCGCCGAGCTGACCGAGCCCGAACTGCGGGCGGCCCTCGCCGCCAAGGTGGACGGTGCCCTCGCGCTCGTGGCCGCGCTGGGCGACGAGCCCCTGGACTTCCTCGCGTTCTTCAGCTCGGTCGGCTCCTTCGTGAGCGCGGCGGGCAACGCCGCCTATGTGGCGGCCAGTTCCTTCCTCGACTCCTACGGGCGCCACCTCGCGACCCGGCTCCCGTACCCCGTACGGGTGGTGAACTGGGGCTACTGGGGCCGCGTCGGCTCCGGGGCGCAGCCGGGGCTCCAGGAGGTGTTCCGCAGGTCGGGCGTCGCCGAGTTCACCGTGCGCGAGGGCCTGGACTGCCTGGAGCGGGTGCTGGCCAACGGCCCCGTCCAGGTCATGCCGATCCGCGCCGACCAACAGGCCCTCGCGGCCCTCGGCCACCGTGCCTCACCGCTCGCCGAGCACACCACCCCGCCCGCACCGGCCGGGCCCGGAGCCGACGCCGTCATCGAGGGTTACGACCGGCTCTCCGCGCTCTGCGACACGGCGCTGCTCGGCGTCTACCGGCGCATGGGCGCCCTCACCCGGCGGGGCGAGCGCGACAGCGTCACCGCGCTCGCCGACCGGCTCGGCATCGTGCCCAGATACCACCGGCTGCACGCGGCCCTCCTGGGCATCCTCGCCGACGCCGGGCACGTGTCCGTACGCGGCGACGCCGTGGAGGTCCTCGCCGCCGCAGCGGATGCCGACACCGACACCGACACCAGCCTCGAACACGCCGAGCGCGAGCTCGACCGCATCGCCGCCGACCACCCCGACATCAGGGCCACGGTGGAGCTGACCCGGCTGTTCCTGCGGAGCTACCCGCAGGTGCTGCGCGGGGAGGTGGGCGCCACCGAGGTCATGTTCCCCAACGCCTCGATGGACCTGGTCCAGGACTTCTACCGGGGCAACCCCCTCACCGACTCCCTGAACGAACTCGTCGCCGAGACGGTGGCCGAGCACGCCCGGCGGCGCGCCGGGGAACTCGGTCCTGGCGAGCGGCTGTGCGTCGTGGAGCTCGGCGCGGGCACCGGGGCGACCACCGAGCGGGTGCTGCCCGCGCTCTCCGCCTGGGCCGAGCGGGCCGAGTACGTCTTCACCGACATCTCGCCGCAGTTCCTGGAGAGCGCCGAGCAGCGCTTCGGCGACCGCCACCCCTTCACCCGCTTCCGTACGCTCAACCTCGAACGCGGCCTCACGGAACAGGGATACACCCCCGGCGGCGCCGACATCGTGGTGGCCACCAATGTCGTGCACGCCACCAGCGACCTGCGCGCCACCCTGCGCAAGGCCCGCGCCCTCCTTCGCCCCGGCGGCCGTCTCGTCCTGAACGAACTGACCGCGATCCGCAGCAGCATCACCGTCACCGGCGGTGTCCTGGACGGCTGGTGGGCCTTCACCGACGGCGACCTCCGCATCAAGGACGCACCCCTGGCCACCGCGCAGACCTGGCAGCGGCTGCTCCTCGAAGAGGGCTTCGCCGACGCGCTGGTCCTCGACCGGGGCGCCCACCTCGGCCAGCACGTGATCATCGGCGTGAACGGGCGGGACGGTGCGGCCACCCCGGCGGCGGTGCGGGAAGAGACCGCACCCTCCACCCGGGTCGCGGCCCCCGGGCACGGTCCGCTCGACCGGCTCCGCGACATCGTCACCGCCACGCTCAAGCTGGACGAGCCCGTCGACCCCGACCGGCTCCTGTCCGACTACGGCTTCGACTCGCTGAGCGGCATGAAGATCGCCGCGGTGATCGAGGAGGACCTCGGCGTCCGGCTGCGCCTCAGCGACCTGCTCGAACACGCCACCCTGCGCGAGCTGAGCGAGCACATCGGCGGACCGGCCGACACCGTTTCCCCAGCGGCACCGACCCGCTTCCCCCTGTCGGCCGGTCAGCGGGCCCTCAGCGTCATCGAGCGGACGGCGCCCGGCACGTACGCCTACAACCTCCCCCTCGCGTTCTGGCTGGAGCCGGGCACCGACCCGGGCGCCCTGCGCGAAGCGCTGCAAGCCATGGTGGACCGCCACCCCCAGCTCCGCGCCCGCATCGACGACGACCACCAGATCGTCGACCCGCGCCGGGAACTCGCCTTCGCGGAAAGGAAGTTGACGACCACCTCCGAGGCGGACGTGCGCGAGGCGGCCAAGGAGTGTGTCCGCGAGCCCTTCGACCTGGCGCGCGGACCCCTGCTGCGGGTCACCCTGTTCACCCTCGCCGACCGCCGCCAGGTGCTGCTGCTCACCTTCCACCACATCATCTTCGACGGACTCTCCATCGCCGTCTTCCTGCGCGAGCTGTCCGCCTTCTACCGAGGCCAGGCGCCCACCACGCCGCCGCCCGCGACCTTCGCCGACTTCGTCGACCGGCAGCGCGAACTCCTCGCCTCCGAGCGGGGCGAGCAACTGCGCTCGTACTGGCTGCGACAGCTCTCCGGCGGCCTGCCCACGCTCCGGCTCCCGCTGGACCGGCCGCGCCCGGCGGTGCCGAGCCACCGCGGCGCCTCCGTCGAGGGCCGTCTGGACGCGCGGCGCGTCCGCGCGGCCCGGCAGCTCGCGGGCGACGAGCGGACCTCCCTGTTCGTGGTCCTCCTCGCCGTCTACGCGACACTCCTGCACCGCTATTCGCAGCAGGACCGCGTGCTTATCGGCACCCCGGTGGCCGGACGGCCCGCCGCCCGCCACGCCGACGTACTCGGCTACTACATGAACATGGTCGTCCTCAAGCACGACATCGGCGACGGCCAGGACTTCCGGGGCCTGCTGCGCGAGGTGCGGGACACCACCCTGGAGGCCCTGGAGCACAGCGACTACCCGCTCCTGTCCCTCGCGCAGGAGCTGCGGGCGTCGCGCCTGTTCGACACCGCCTTCTACTTCCAGAATTGGGTGGAGGACGACACCGACGTCCGCCCCGTCGCCGAGGTCTTCCACGGCGTGCACCAGGAAGGCGAATTCGATCTCACCCTGGAGGTCGTCGAAGAGCCCGAGGGCGCCCGCTACTGCCTCAAGTACAACCCCGACCTCTTCGACGAGGCCACCGTGCGCAGACTCGGCGACCACTTCGGCCTGCTCCTTGACTCGGCCCTCGCCGCACCCGACCGCGACCTGGGCGCCCTGTCCCTGCGCAGCGCCGACGAGACCGCCCGCGCGAAGGAGCGGCAGCGGCTCAACCGGCGCGACCTCCCCGCCGACCGCGTCCTGCCCACGCTCCTCGCCGAGCAGATCCGCCGCACCCCCGACGCCATCGCGGTGACCGACCGCGGCACCACCCTGACCTACGGCGGACTCGGCGCCCGCGTCGATGACCTGGCAGCCCGTCTGCGCGGGCGGGGAGTGGGCCCGGGGCGCCTCGTCGGTGTGCTCGTCGACCGGTCCGCCGACATGCTCGTCGCCCTGCTCGGCGTGCTCGCCGCGGGAGGCGCCTACGTACCGCTCGACCCCGACTACCCCCTGGAGCGGCTGCGGTACATGGCCGAGGACGCCGGGCTGCACCTCCTGATCGCCCGCTCCGGAGCCCGCCCCGAGCTGGGGGTGCCGGTCCTCGCGGTCGACGCGGCCGACGGACCGGCCGGTGGCCGCCCGGCGGAGCGGGGCGCCGCGCCCGGCGCCGACGACGCCGCGTACGTGATCTACACCTCGGGTTCGACGGGCCGCCCCAAGGGCGTCCAGGTGCCGCACCGGGCCCTGGCCAACCTGCTCCTGTCCATGGCCGAGGAGCCCGGCCTCACCGCCGACGACCATCTGCTCGCGCTCACGACCGTCTGCTTCGACATCGCCGCGCTCGAACTGTTCCTGCCGCTGGTCACCGGCGGCCGGGTGGAGATCGTGCCCGCCGAGGTCGCGCGCGACGGCGTGCTGCTGCGCAGGCTCATCGAGTCGACACCGGCCACGGTCGTCCAGGCCACCCCGGCGACCTGGAAGATGCTGCTCGCCGCCGGCTGGCAGGGGTCCCCGGAACTCAAGGTGCTGTGCGGGGGAGAGGCCCTCGACCAGGACACCGCGCACCAGCTCCTGGCCCGCGCGGGCCAGGTGTGGAACATGTTCGGGCCGACCGAGACCACCATCTGGTCGGCCGTCTCCCGGCTCGCCCCCGACGAGCGCGTCACCATCGGGCACCCCATCGCCAACACCGGGTTGTACGTGCTCGACGAGCGGGGCAGGGCGGTGCCGCCCGGAGTGCCCGGCGAGCTCTACATCAGCGGTGCCGGTCTGGCCACCGGCTATCTGGGCCGCCCCGAACTGACCGCCGAGCGGTTCGTCACCCTCGACGGCGAGCGCCGCTACCGCACCGGCGACCTGGTGCGCGAGCTGCCCGACGGGCGCATCGAGTACCTGGGCAGGCTCGACGCCCAGGTGAAGGTACGCGGCTTCCGCATCGAGCCCGGCGAGATCGAGGCCACGCTGCACGCCCAGGACGGCGTCCGCGAGGCGGCGGTGGTCGCGCGGCGGGTCGCCGGAGACAACGTCCTGCACGCCTTCCTCGTCCTGGCCGAGGGCGCCACGGCCCCGCGCCGCGAGACCCTCGCCCAGCGGCTTCCCGCGCACATGGTCCCGGACGTCCTGGTGGAGCTGGCCGCGCTGCCGCGGACGCTCAACGGAAAGGCGGACCGCACCCGGCTGGCGCGGGCGCCCCTGCCGGAGCTGCGCGGCGAGACGGCGGCGGCCGGGTCCGCCCGCGAGGGCACCGGGCCCGCCGCCCGGCGTCCGGCGAGCGGGTCCGCCGCCCGCATCGCCGAACTGTCCGGCGTCATCGCGGAGATCCTCGGCACGGACGCCGCCGAGATCGCCGCCGACGTGCCGCTCGGACAGCTCGGCATGAACTCCATCAGCTTCACCGTGCTCAGCACACGCCTCAGCGAGCGGTACGGGATCGAGGTCCTGCCCACGCTGTTCTACCGCCGTCCGACCGTCGCCGCCGTCGCCGCGCATCTGGGCGAGGCACTCGGGGACGCCGTCGGGGATGCCGTCGGGGACGATCCGGTGGGCGACCGCCCCGCCGTGCACGCCGACGCCGATGACGTGGCTGTCACCGACGACGTGGCTGTCACCGATGACGTGACCCGCTCCGATGACGTGGCCGTCGTCGGCATGGCCGGGCGGTTCCCCGGCTCCGCCGGGCTCGCGGAGTTCTGGGACCACCTGGAGCAGGGCAGGGACCTCGTCACCGAGATCCCCGCGGACCGCTGGGACTGGCGGGTGCACGACGACGCCTCCCGTTCGCGCTGGGGCGGCTTCGTCCCCGGCGTGGACCGCTTCGACGCCGCCTTCTTCGGCATCTCGCCGCGCGAGGCCGAGCTGATGGACCCCCAGCAGCGGCTGCTGCTCGAAGTGGTGTGGACGGCGATCGAGGACGCCGGGTACCGCGCGAGCGACCTCGCGGGCAGACGCGTCGGCGTCTTCATCGGCACCACCAACTCCGACTACGCCGAGGTGCAGCGGGCCGGCGGCAGGACGGCCGAGGCGCACACCCTCACCGGAGCCGCCCTCTCCGTCATCCCGAACCGCGTCTCCTACCTCCTGGACCTGCGCGGGCCCAGCGTCGCGGTCGACACCGCCTGCTCCAGCTCGCTCACCGCCGTGCACCAGGCCGTCGGCGCCCTGCGCGACGGCACCTGCGACCTGGCGATCGCGGGCGGCGTCAGCCTCATCCTCGACCCGCGCCTCTACGCGGCCCTGAGCCGGAACGAGATGCTCAGCGAGGACGGCCGCTGCAAGGCCTTCGACGCCTCCGCCAACGGCTATGTGCGCGGTGAGGGCGTGGGCGTCGTGGTGCTCAAGGGCCACCGTGCGGCCCGCCGCGACGGCGACCGCGTGGCCGCGGTGATCAAGGCCACCGCCGTCAACCACGGCGGCCGCACCACCTCCCTCACCTCGCCGAGCCCCGACGCCCAGGCCCAACTGCTCGTCGACGCCTACCGCGCGGCCGGGGTGGACCCCGCCACCGTCGGCTACATCGAGGCGCACGGCACCGG
This sequence comes from Streptomyces flavofungini, assembly GCF_041028215.1. Classification (GTDB taxonomy): domain Bacteria; phylum Actinomycetota; class Actinomycetes; order Streptomycetales; family Streptomycetaceae; genus Streptomyces; species Streptomyces flavofungini_B. Next base: position 3,313 of record NZ_JASKYR010000340.1, on the reverse strand, counting down.
CACGGCCCTGGGCGACCCGATCGAGATCAGCGGCCTGACCGAGGCGTTCGAGCGGCTCGGCGCGGGCGACGGGGCCACCGGCAGGGGCGCGCGCTGCGGCATCGGCTCGGTGAAGACCAACATCGGGCACCTGGAGGCCGCCGCGGGCATCGCCGGGCTGCTCAAGGTGGTCCTCGCGCTGCGTCACCGGACCATCCCGGCCAGCCTGCACTTCCGCGAGCGCAATCCGTACCTCGACCTCGACGGGAGCCCGTTCGAGATCGTCGGCACCACCCGGCCCTGGCCCGCCCCGGCCACCGGGGACGGCTCTGCGGCGCTCCGCCGCGCGGGCGTCAGCTCCTTCGGCTTCGGCGGCGCCAACGCCCATGTGGTGATCGAGGAAGCACCGGCCGCGGCGCAGGACGGCCCCGCCGATGACAGCGCCGACGAGGAGCTGTACGTCCTCTCCGCACGGACCGAGCGGGCCCTGCGCACGCGGGCCCGGCTCCTCGCCGCCCAGGTTCGCGCCGAGGAGCCCGCGCCCGCCGACCTCGCCCACACACTGCGCGTCGGCCGCGAGGCCATGGAGGAGCGGCTCGCCTTCACCGCGCGTGGCCGCGCCGAACTCCTCGGCCTGCTCGACGCCTGCGCCGAGGGCGGCACCCCCGCGGGCGTGCTGCGGGCCCGGGTGGGCGCGGGACGGCGCCGCTCCGCCGCCACCCGCGGCAACGCCTGGCGGGAGTTCGTACGGGCCCTGTCCGCCGAGGGCGACCTGGTGTCCCTGGCCCAGCTCTGGGTCGACGGCGCCGACGTGGACTGGTCGTCGCTGCCGGGCGGGCGCAGGATCGCCCTGCCCACCTACCCGTTCGAGCCGACCCGCCACTGGATCGACGCCGTGCCCGGTGCGCCCGCCGATCACGCGACACCTCCCGCCGCCTCCCGCTCGGGGCTGCTCGACGAGAACGTCTCGACCTTCGGCGAGGCCGCCTTCGTCAAGCACCTCACCGGCTCGGAGTTCTACCTGGCCGACCACCGGGTCCGCGACGACCTCGTGCTCCCGGGCGTCATCTGCCTGGAGATGGCACGGCTCGCCGGTGAGCGGGCCCACGGCACCGACTCCGTGCGGCGCGTCGACGACATCGTCTGGGCCGCGCCCGTCGCGCTCGCCCCCGGCGCGACACGGGACGTCCGGGTGACGGTCGCGCCCTCCGGCGCCTTCGAGATCACGGGCGAGCGCCCGCACGCCCGTGGCCGCCTGGTCTTCGCAGGGCACGGCAGCGCGCGGGAGGAGGCGCCCGCGCCGCTCGACCCGGCCGCCGTGCGCGCCCGGTGCGGCGAGCGGAAGACCCGGCAGGAGTGCTACGCCTACTTCGAGACCCTGGGATTCCGCTACGGCCCCGCCTTCCGGGTCATCGAGGAGCTGCTCCTCGGCGACGGCGAGGCCCTCGCGCGGCTGCGCCGTCCCGAGGTCGGCGACCACCGCTTCCACCCCTCGCTGCTCGACGGCGCCTTGCAGGCCGCCGGATGGCTGGTGCCGGGTCCGACGGCACACCTGCCGTACGCGATCGGTTCCGTACGGCTCCACGGCGAGCTGCCCGCCGACTGCCTCGCCCATGTCGTGGCGGTGGATTGCCGGGCCGACGCCCAGGTCTTCGACATCAGCCTGACCGCCGACGACGGTACGGTCCTCGCGCACATCGAGCGTTTCACCCTGCGGGCCGTACCTGCGGAACGGCGGGCCGCCGAGCCGGGCGTGCTCGCCTTCGAGCCCGTCTGGCGGGAAGCCGCGGCGGCCCCGCGGACCCCGGACGGGGCGGGCGAGCCGGTCGAGCTGCTGTCCGTCATCGACGCGGGGGACGGCAGCGCCGAGGCCCTGCGCCGCGAACTCGCCCTGCTCGCCCCGGAGCTGAACGTCGTCACAGGCGACCCGGCGCGCGCCTCGCACCTCGTACACCTCACCGCCCAGGCAGCCGGTACCGGCCTCGACGACGCGCTGAGCGGCGGCTTCCACACCGCCCTGGACATCTGCCGCAGCCGTGTCGCCGAGCACGGCGGGCCCCTGCGCTACCTGATCGTCCACGAGGACCAGGCCGGCACCACCAGCGGAGCCGCGCACGCCGCCCGCGCCGCCCTGGACGGGTTCGCCCGCAGTATCGGCCAGGAGCACCCCGCCATCCGGCTGAGCGTGCTCACGCGGACCGGTGCGCCCTCCGTCCGCGACCTCGCCGAGCTGGTCCTCGCCGAACTGCCGGGCCACGCGCCGGAGATTCGCGCGGACGGACACCGCAGGCTGGTCCGCGCCTGGCGCGAGAGCACGCTGCCCGAGGCCGGGGAATCGCCCTTCGCCGTGGCCGGGGCCCACCTCGTCACGGGCGGCACCGGGAAGCTCGGCATGCTCGTCGCGCGGCGGATCGCCCGGCATCCGGGCGCCGGTGTCGTCCTGCTCAGCCGGTCCGCACCGGCCGAGCCGCTGCCGGAGGGCTGGCTGCACGTCCGCGCCGATGCCGGTGTGCGCGAGGACGTCGAGCGCGCGGTGGCCGAGGCCAGGCGCCGGTTCGGGCGCGTCGCGGGGGTGGTGCACGCGGCGGGCACGCTGCGGGACTCGCTGGTGCTGCACAAGAGCCGCGAGGACGCCGACGCCGTGCTCGCGCCCAAGGTGCGCGGCCTGGTCCACCTCGACGAGGCGACCCGGGCGGACGCACCGGAGTACTTCGTCGCGTTCGGCTCGACCGCCGCGGTCTTCGGCAACGTCGGCCAGAGCGACTACGCCTACGCCAACAGCTTCCTCGGCCACTACCTGGAGCGGCGTCCCGGCGGCGGCCTCACCGTCGACTGGTCGCTCTGGCGCGACGGCGGCATGACCCTGACCGCCGACGCCCGCGCGGCCATGCGGCGCGAGTTCGGCATGGAGCCGCTGCCGTCGGAGGCGGCGCTCGACGCCCTGGAGGCCGCCCTGCGCGGCGGCGCGTCCCGCGTGCTGCTGACCGCGGGGGACCGCGGGCGGATCGGCGAGGCGCTGGAGCGGACCGTCACCGGCCCCGCGCCGCGGCCTGCCGCTGCGGCGTCCGCGCCGTCAGAGGCCGCCGACGCCGCTGACCTGCGCCCTGCCATGGTCGCCTACCTGCGCGAACTGCTCGCCGACGAGCTGAAGATGGCCGTGGACGACGTCGCGGAGGACGAGGCGTTCGACCACTACGGAGTCGACTCGCTCCTCGTCCTGAGCCTCACCCGCGCCCTGGAGACACGCTTCGGACCGCTCTCCAAGACGCTCTTCTTCGAGTACATGACCATCGGCGAGCTGGCCGACTTCCTGGTCGACCGGCACCCCGCCGAG
>NZ_JASKYR010000034.1:0-24014 GCF_041028215.1 Streptomyces flavofungini | reverse complement strand
CCCCGGCGCCCACCGGGGCGCCCACCCCCTCGTACGACAGGAGCTGAACCGAACGTGGCAGGAGTGGCACGACGCCGCCTCGACGCCGAGCTGGTCCGCAGGAAGCTGGCGCGCTCGCGCGAACACGCGAGCCAGCTCATCGCCGCGGGCCGGGTCTCGGTCGGCAAGTCCGTCGCGACCAAGGCGGCGACCCAGGTCGAGACCGCCGCCGCGATCGTGGTCGCGCAGAACGACGACGACCCCGACTACGTCTCGCGCGGCGGCCACAAGCTCGCCGGGGCGTTCGCCGCCTTCGTGCCGCGCGGCCTGGTGGTGAAGGGGCGGCGCGCGCTCGACGCGGGGGCGTCGACCGGCGGCTTCACGGACGTGCTGCTGCGGTCCGGGGCCGCCCACGTCGTCGCCGTCGACGTGGGATACGGCCAGCTCGCGTGGTCGCTCCAGAGCGATGACCGGGTCACCGTGAAGGACCGTACGAACGTACGCGAGTTGACGCTCGAAGCGATCGACGGCGTCCCCGTCGACCTGATCGTCGGCGACCTCTCCTTCATCCCGCTCGGCCTGGTGCTGCCCGCGCTCAAGCGGTGCGCGGCGCCCGACGCGGACCTCGTCCTCATGGTCAAGCCGCAGTTCGAGGTCGGCAAGGAGCGGCTGGGCAGCGGGGGTGTCGTGCGCAGCGCCGAACTGCGGGCCGATGCCGTGCGCGGCGTGGCACGGCAGGCGTGGGAGCTGGGCCTCGGCGTCAGCGGCGTGACCGCGAGCCCGCTGCCGGGCCCCTCCGGCAATGTCGAGTACTTTCTGTGGCTGCGCGCCGGGGCCGGCGAACTCGACCCGGCGGACGTTGACCGTGCCGTGGCGGAGGGGCCCCGTTGACTCAGACCCGAGTGACCCAGACCCGAGCTCGTACCGTTTTCCTGCTCGCCCATACCGGACGGCCCGCGGCCGTCCGCAGCGCCGAACTCGTCGTGCAGGGACTGCTGCGCAACGGCATCGGCGTGCGGGTCCTCAAGGCGGAGGCCGCGGATCTGCCGCTGCCCTCCGAGGTCGAGTCGGTCCAGGAGGCCACGGCCGACTGCATCGACGACTGCGAGCTGATCGTCGTCCTCGGCGGTGACGGCACGCTGCTGCGGGGCGCGGACTTCGCGCGCGCCTCAGGGGTGCCCATGCTCGGCGTCAACCTCGGGCGCGTCGGCTTCCTCGCGGAGGCCGAGCGGGACGACCTCGACAAGGTCGTCGACCGCGTGGTCAACAAGAACTACGAGGTCGAGGAGCGCATGACGATCGACGTCGTCGTGCACAGCAACGGCGACGTCGTGCACCGCGACTGGGCGATGAACGAAGCGGCCGTGCAGAAGGTGTCGCCCGAGCGGATGCTCGAAGTCGTCCTGGAGATCGACGGCCGGCCCGTCACCGGTTTCGGCTGCGACGGCATCGTCTGCGCCACCCCGACCGGCTCGACGGCGTACGCGTTCTCGGCGGGCGGGCCCGTGGTGTGGCCGGAGGTCGAGGCGCTGCTCATGGTGCCGATCAGCGCGCACGCCCTGTTCGCCAAGCCCCTGGTGACCTCGCCGGACTCGGTGCTCGCCGTCGAGGTGCAGCCGCACACCCCGCACGGCGTGCTCTGGTGCGACGGGCGGCGGATGGTGGAGCTGGCCCCGGGCGCGCGCGTGGAGGTGCGCAGGGGCGCGGTGCCGGTGCGGCTCGCCCGGCTGCACCACGCCTCGTTCACCGACCGGCTGGTGGCGAAGTTCGCCCTGCCGGTGCAGGGGTGGCGCGGGGCGCCGCAGTAGGCCGTACGCGGTTCATGTGGCGCCGAGCACCCTGATGGCGCGGCGCCGCAGTACCGCGCGCACCGGCAGGCCGGTGGCGAGCAGGGTGAGCAGCAGGGTGCCCGCCGCGATGCCCGTCGGCACGGCCCAGGGGAGGTGGGGGACGGCGCTCCCGAACGCCGTGCGGAGGATCGGCGCCAGCGTGCCCAGCGCGATCACGCCGCCGATCAGCAGCGCTGTCCCGGCCACGACCACGGCCTCCCAGGCGGCCATGGCGCCGAGCTGGCCGCGCCCGCCGCCCACCACGCGCAGCAGGGCGGCGTCACGGCGGCGTTCGAAGGAGATCATGGCGAGGGTGTTCGCGGCGGCGATGGCGGCGAAGCCCGCGTAGAGGCCGGTGCCCACATAGTCGAGCCAGACCTCGCCGGTGCCGCCCGCCGAGCCGGTGCGGTACTCGGCCGTCGTCCGTATGCCGATCTTGGTGAGGCCGAAGCCGACCACGAGGACGAGCGGGACGACGGCGGCGGAGAAGCGGCGGGGCTGGGAGCGGACGTTGCGCATGGCCAGGCGCGCGCTCGGGCCGAAGCGGCCGATGAGCGTCGAGACCGCCCAGGCGGCCGGGCCGATCAGGCGCGGGCCGAGGAGTCCGGCCCCGACGCAGAAGAGGATCAGTACGAGGAAGGCGCCCTCGCCCGCCTCCTCGGCACTCGCGCGGGACAGGAGCACCGAGACGGCGCACGCCCCGGCGATCGCGAGCAGCCCGAGCGGAGCCCGCAGGACGCCGAGCCCGCGCCGCCCGGTGGCCGCCTCGGCGAGGGCGCGGGCGGGCCGCAGCAGGGAGAAGCGCACCGCGGCGAGCAGCGCGGCGAGCGTCGTCGTCACCACCGCCGCGCCGACGCACACCGGCAGCGCGAGCCAGCCGAAGCGGAAGACGGCCCCGGCGGGCAGCAGCCCGTGGGAGACCATGCCCGCGTGCCACCACTGGGCGACGAGACCGCCGAGGGCGAAGCCCATGAGGGCGGCGGGGACCGAGGCCGCGAGGGCCTGGACGGCCACCGCGCGGCGGACCTGGCGGGGCCGGGCGCCGATGGCGCGCACCAGGGCGAGCTCGCGGTGCTGCTGGGCCACGGCGGTGCCCATCGTCGACGCGATCACGAATATCGACAGGTAGATGGAGCCGATCAGCAGGACGAGGGCCATGTCGCCGACGCCGTTCTCCGTGATCCGCCTGCGCGCCGCCGCCGAGAGGCCATCCGTGCCTCCGCCGCTCGTCGAGCCGAGCATCATCGTCGACGCGCTCACCACCGTCGCCGCGAAGAGCGCGGCCACCCCGGTGCCGATGAACGCGGGGCGGTGCGCGCGCAGCGCCGCCCGTGCCAGTCCTGTCGTCATGTCGATCATGGTCCCGGTACGGCGGGTACGGGGACCATGAGGCGGGCAGGTGGACCACGCGGGGGGTTACCCCCACCCGGCGCCGCGCCCGCTCCTCTGCGGCGCCACGCCCGCTCCTCTGCGGCGCCACGCCCGCTCCCGCCCCGCTTGCCCGGACCCTTCGGCGGGGTGCGCGGCGCCGCCACTCCAGCGGGTGACAGTGGCCCCTCGCGCCCCGCCGCCACCTGCGCCTTCGCCGAAGGAGCGCGGGGGCCGTCGCACACCGGGCCCCTGACCTCGTAAGGTCTTGTCCGTGTTGGAGGAGATGCGGATACGGTCGCTCGGAGTCATCGACGACGCTGTCGTCGAGCTCTCGCCAGGCTTCACCGCCGTGACGGGTGAGACCGGCGCGGGCAAGACGATGGTGGTCACGAGCCTTGGCCTGTTGCTCGGCGGGCGCGCTGACGCCGCCCTGGTGCGGATCGGCGCGAAGTCGGCGGTGGTCGAAGGGCGCATCGCCGTGCCCGACGGCGCCCCCGCCGTCGTGCGCGCCGAGGAGGCCGGGGCCGAACTGGACGACGGCGCGTTGCTCATCAGCAGAACCGTCTCGGCGGAGGGCCGCTCCAGAGCGCACCTCGGCGGCCGCTCGGTGCCGGTGGGCCTGCTCTCGGAACTCGCCGACGACCTCGTGGCCGTGCACGGCCAGACCGACCAGCAGGGCCTGCTGAAACCGGCCAGGCAGCGCGGCGCCCTCGACCGGTACGCGGGCGACGCGGTCGCCGTGCCGCTCGCCAAGTACACCTCCGCCTACCGCAGGCTGCGGGCCGTCACGGTCGAGGTCGAGGAGATCACCACGCGCGCGCGGGAGCGCGCCCAGGAGGCGGATCTGCTCCGCTTCGGCCTGGAGGAGATCGCCGCCGTCGAACCCCGGGCCGGTGAGGACACCGAACTGGCCGCGGAGGCCGAGCGGCTCGGGCACGCCGAGGCCCTCGCCTCCGCCGCCACGTCCGCGCACGCCGCGCTCGCGGGCAACCCTGAGGACCCCGAGATCGTCGACGCCTCGACGCTGGTCGCGGGCGCCTCCCGGGCCCTGGAGGCCGTACGGTCGCACGACCCCGCCCTGTCCGCCCTCGCCGACCGCCTCGGGGAGATCGGAATCCTCCTGGGCGATGTGGCGGGCGAGCTCGCCGGGTACGCCGACGATCTGGACGCCGATCCGCTGCGGCTCGCCGCGGTCGAGGAGCGCAGGGCCGCGCTGACCCAGCTCACCCGGAAGTACGGCGCCGACATCGACGCGGTGCTCGCCTGGGCCGAGGAGTCGGCGGCCCGCCTGTCCGAGCTGGAGGGCGACGACGACCGGCTCGGCGAGCTGACCGCCGAGCGCGACGCGCTGCGGGCCGAGCTCGCCGGGCTCGCGCAGGCGCTGACCGATGCCCGCCAGGAGGCGGCGTCGCGGTTCGCGGCGGCCGTCACCGAGGAGCTCGCCTCGCTCGCCATGCCCCACGCGCGCGTGTCGATCGCCATCAGCGCCACGGAGGTCCCCGAGGGGGCGGACGGCGTCGTGGTCGACGGGCGCACGGTCGCCTACGGGCCCGCCGGTGTCGACGAGGTGGAGCTGCTGCTCGCGCCGCACCCCGGAGCGCCGCCCCGGCCCATCGCCAAGGGCGCGTCCGGCGGTGAGCTCTCCCGCGTCATGCTCGCCGTCGAGGTGGTCTTCGCGGGGACCGACCCCGTCCCCACGTACCTCTTCGACGAGGTCGACGCCGGGGTCGGCGGCAAGGCCGCGGTGGAGATCGGGCGGCGCCTCGCCAGGCTCGCCAGGTCCGCGCAGGTCGTGGTCGTCACGCACCTGCCGCAGGTCGCGGCCTTCGCCGACCGGCAGCTCCTGGTCGAGAAGACGAACGACGGAATGGTGACGCGGTCCGGCGTCCAGGTCCTGGAGGGCGAGGACCGGGTCAGGGAGCTGTCCCGGATGCTGGCGGGCCAGGAGGACTCGGAGACCGCGCGGGCCCATGCGGAGGAGCTCCTCGCCACGGCCCGGGGCGACGGGTAGGGACGGCCCCCAGGCGGTACGCGGGGGTGTCACCCCGGGTTGATGGGGCACTGGTATCCCGGGTTCCCGGGGGCACGGGTACTCCGGTTCCCGGGGCACCGAGGGAGGGTGATGGGAACGTACGAGCCACGTAACGGTCACCCGTGTGGGTGATCCCGTCCCACGAGTTGCCCGTCCGCACGCCGAAGTGACCTTTCAGCAGTGCCGGATCGCCCGTGCGGGCTGGCATCCTTGGCGCACCATCTGCTCGAAACCGTCCCCCGCCCGACGCAGACCCAGGAGCCTTGGCCACGTGAGCCACGTGAGCAGCCAATCGCCGCACGGACAGACACCGCTGCACACCGTGCAAGTCCTCGGCGGTGGCAGCGCGGGCAGCAGCGTGCACGTCAGATCGCTCACCGCGGGTCTCGCAGCCAGAGGCGTGCGGGTCACGGTGTGCGCCCCCGACGAGGCCGCCCTCGTCTACGACTTCGCGGGAGCCGGAGCCCGGCACGTCCCCGTACCGCGCAGCGGCGACCCCGCCTCCGTGGCCGCCCTCCGCACCGCCTGCGCCGACGCCGACCTGGTGCACGCGCACGGGCTGCACGCCGCCCTGCGCGCCACCCTCGCGCTGACCGGACGCGGAACCCCGCTCGTCGTCACCTGGCACCACCACACCCGCGCCGAGGGCGCCCGCGCGCGGCTGGTGCGGCTCCTGGAGCGGCGGGTCGCGCGGGCCGCGGCCGTGGTGCTCGGCACCTCCTCCGACCTGGTCGACCAGGCCCGCAGCAGGGGCGCGCGGGACGCCAGGCTCGCGGCGGTCGCGCTGCCGGGGCCGCGCCGTGCCCCGGCAGCGGGCGGCCCGCGCGCGGGCGATGAGGAGCCCGACCGGCTGCTGCACAAGTCCCGTGCCGAACTGGGCGCCGTGGACCGCCCCCTGGTCATGGCCGTCGGCGCCCTGGAACGGGGCGGCGGACAGGACCTCCTGCTCGACGCCACGCGCGCGTGGCGGCACCTGGACCCGGTGCCGCTCCTCGTCGTGGCGGGGGAGGGGCCCGAGCGCGCGGCGATGCTGCGCCGCATCGAGGCCGAGCGCCTGCCGGTACGCCTGATCGGGCGGCGCGACGACATCCCCGACCTGCTCGCCGCCGCCGACATCGCGGTGCTGCCCGGCGGCCGGGAGGCCCGTTCCGTACTCGCCCAGGAAGCCCTGCACGCGCGCGTGCCGCTCGTCGCGGCCGTGACCGGTGGCCTCGTCGAACTCGTCGGCGACGCCGCAGAACTCGTGCCCGCCGACGACGCGGGGGCGCTCGGCACCGCCGTGGCGCGCCTGCTCGCCGACCCGGCCCGCCGCGCCCAGCTCAGGGACAGGGGCACGGCCCAGGCGGCGACCTGGCCGACCGAGGACGAAACGGTCACGCAGGTCCTGAGCGTGTACGACGAGTTGACCCAGCCCTTGCCCTGCACCTGAGCCCTGCCGCCGGTCCGCCGCAAGGCCGCCGCCGGTCCCTACGGAACGTGCCTGCGGGCCCGCAGCGCCAGGCTCAGCGCGAGGACCGTCTGCGGGTCGTCGAGGTCCGTGCCGAGCAGCTCGCTGATGCGGGCCAGGCGGTTGTAGAGCGTCTGCCGGTTGAGGTGCAGCTCGCGGGCGGTCTCCGCCTTGCGGCCCGCGTGCGCCAGATAGGTCTGGAGCGTGGGCAGCAGCGGCGGCTTCGAGCGCTGGTCGTGGGCGCGCAGCGGGCCGATCGCGCGGTCCACGAACGCCGCCAGGTCGGGATGGTCGCGCAGCCGCCAGAGCAGCAGGTCGATGTCGAGGCGCCGCGCGTCGTACCAGGGCCGGTCCGAGAGGCCCTGCGCGGCCGCCGCCGTCTCCGCCGCGTGCCGCAGCCCCGCCGACGCCGCCGCCCAGCCGCCCGCCACGCCGACCACCACGACCGGCGGCTGTGCCCCGGGACGCTGCATCCCCGCGCGCTCCACACCGGCCCGCAGCGCGGCGGCGACCCGGTCGGCGACCGCCGTCCGCTCCGACTCCGTACGCAGACCGAGGAGCAGCGGCACCCGGCCCTCGACGGGACGCACGCCCAGCAGCACCGGCACGCCCACCGACGTCAGCTCCTCCGCGACCGCACGGGCGAGCACCGCCCAGCCGCCGCCGGTCGGCAGGCCGTCGGCGAGGCGCATCACCACCGGCAGGAGCGGGCTGTCCACGGGGTTCGGCCGGAAGCCGAGGACACGTGCCTGCGCGGGGGCGTCGTCGGCGTCGATCCGTCCCTCGGCGAGGTCGGTCAGGAAGTCGCCGCGGCCCCGGGCGGCGAGCTCCTCCTCCTGGCGGGCCTGCATGAGGACCACCGCGAGGCTGCCSGCGGCCCGCTCCGCCGCGATGCGGTGCACCGGCAGCGGCGCGGACTCCACGGCGAGCAGCACGAGCCTCGCCCGCACCGAACCGGCGCCGGGGCCGCCGCCCGGCACGTCGACCAGTACCGCGGCGGCGGGCGGTCCTTCCCGGTCGACGGCACGGCCGCGCAGCCCCTCCCACACCTGGAGCGGGTCCGCGCACTCGGTGCCCGCCCCCGCGGCGTACAGGAGCTGGCCGTCAGCGGTCTCCAGGAACACCGGGTTGCCGCTGAACTCGGCGAGGATGGCGAGGACCTGCGGCACCCCGCCCCCGCCGAGCAGCGCCTCGGTGCACCGCCGGTGCACCTCCTCGGCCCGCTGGAGCAGCGCGTAGTGGCCGTTGACGATCTCGGTGTGCACCTCTTCGGTGACCGTCACGAACGGCACCTCGCGGTGGAGCTGCACCAGCGGCAGCCCGGCCGCCCGCGCCGTCTCCACGAGCGCGGCGGGGAGCCGGGTGAAGCGCGGCCCCAGCTCGACGACGAGGGCGGCGATGCCGCGCTCGGCCAGCTTGCGCACGAAGGCGCGCTGGTCGGCCGGGCGGGTGCCGAGCCCGAGCCCCGTGGTGAGCAGCAGCTCGCCGCCCTTGAGCAGCGAGGCGATGTTGGGCACCTCGCCCGCGTGCACCCAGCGCACGGTCCGCTGGAGCCGCTCCGCGCCCGCGACGACCTCGGGCAGACCGCCGCGCAAACCGGGAAGTTCCAGCGCGCGCTGCACGGTGATGCCGCCCTGGGTGCCCTGACTGTCCATGGCGCGGACGCTACCGGGGCGCGGGGGGAGACGGCATCCCGGTCCCCCCTGCCCCGTACGGCACCGGCCCTCGCGGGCCGCGGCCTCAGCCTCCGTAGGCCCCCGAGGCGGTCAGCCGGAGCGCGGTGTCGATCAGCGGCACGTGGCTGAAGGCCTGCGGGAAGTTGCCGACCTGCCGCTGGGCCTCGGAGTCCCACTCCTCGGCGAGGAGCCCCAGGTCGTTGCGGAGCGCGAGGAGCTTCTCGAAGAGCTTGCGGGCCTCGTCGACGCGGCCGATCATCGCGAGGTCGTCGGCCATCCAGAACGAACAGGCGAGGAACGCTCCCTCGTCGCCCTCAAGGCCGTCCACGCCCTCGTCGTCACCGGCCGTGGGGTAGCGCAGGATGAACCCGTCCGGCGTGGACAGCTCGCGCTGGATCGCCTCGATGGTGCCGATGACGCGCTTGTCGTCGGGCGGCAGGAAGCCCATCTGCGGGATCAGGAGCAGCGAGGCGTCCAGCTCCTTGGAGCCGTAGGACTGCGTGAAGGTGTTCCGCTCCGCGTCGTAGCCCTTCTCGCAGACGTCGCGGTGGATGTCGTCGCGCAGCTCGCGCCACTTCTCGATCGGGCCGTCGGCGTCCCCGGACTCCAGGAGCTTGATGGTGCGGTCGACGGCGACCCAGGCCATCACCTTGGAGTGCACGAAGTGGCGGCGCGGGCCGCGCACCTCCCAGATGCCCTCGTCCGGCTCGTCCCAGTGGTCCTCCAGGTAGCGGATCAGCTTGAGCTGGAGCAGCGAGGCGTAGTCGTTGCGGGCCAGGCCCGTCATGTGGGCCAGGTGCAGGGCCTCGGTGACCTCGCCGTAGACGTCGAGCTGGAGCTGGTTGGCGGCGCCGTTGCCCGCCCGGACCGGGGTGGAGCCCTCGTAGCCCGGCAGCCAGTCCAGCTCGGTCTCGCCCAGCTCGCGCTCGCCCGCGATGCCGTACATGATCTGCAGGTTCTCGGGGTCGCCCGCCACCGCGCGGAGCAGCCACTCGCGCCAGGCACGGGCCTCCTCGCGGTAGCCGGTGCGCAGCAGCGACGACAGCGTGATCGCGGCGTCGCGCAGCCAGGTGAAGCGGTAGTCCCAGTTGCGGGAGCCGCCGATGTCCTCGGGCAGCGAGGTGGTGGGGGCCGCGACGATGCCGCCGGTCGGCGCGTAGGTGAGCGCCTTCAGCGTGATCAGCGAACGGACCACGGCCTCGCGGTAGGGCCCGTGGTAGGTGCAGTGCTCCACCCACTCGCGCCAGAAGTCCTCGGTGGCGGTGAGCGCCGCCTCCGGCTCCGGCAGGGCGGGCTGATCCTTGTGCGAGGGCTGCCACGAGATGGTGAACGCGATGCGCTCACCCGGCGCGACGGTGAAGTCGGAGTACGTGGTCAGGTCCTTGCCGAAGGTCTCGGCGTCGGTGTCCAGCCAGACCGAGTCGGGCCCGGCGACGGCCACCGTGCGGTTGCCGACCTTGTGCACCCAGGGCACCACACGGCCGTAGCTGAACCGCATCCGCAGGGCCGAGCGCATCGGCACCCGGCCGCTGACCCCCTCGACGATCCGCACGAGCTGCGGGGCGTCGGTGTCGCGCGGCGGCATGAAATCGATCACGCGGACGGTGCCGCGCGGTGTGTCCCACTCGGACTCCAGGACCAGGGAGTCGCCGCGGTAGGAGCGGCGCGCCGCCGTGGGCGGCTGCGCCTGAGGGTCGTAGGCCGGCCCAAGGCGCCAGAAGCCGTGCTCCTCGGTGCCCAAAAGGCCGGCGAAAATGGCGTGAGAGTCGAAGCGGGGCAGGCACAGCCAGTCGACTGTCCCGTCCCGGCAGACCAAAGCTGCGGTCTGCATGTCTCCGATGAGTGCGTAGTCCTCGATGCGCCCGGCCACGTGCATCTCCAGTCGAACGGCCACGTTCGCCCCGCGGGGCGCTTACTTACTGGTCAGCGGTCAAGTGATCGTTGACGAGCGCTTGTTCCGGGTGCAAGGCGTGGGTGGTGCCGTGTGCCGGATGGGGCTCGGCAGCGAGTGTCCGAGCAGGATACGACGCGCCTTGGTGATCTGCGCGCCCCTCCCGGCAACGAGCTGCGGCCGAACGGGTGAGCGGCTGGTGAGAGGCGGTGTACCTGCGCGTTTTTCGGCGTGCGTGTCTTGTGACGATGCTGTGCCCGCCCGATGGCGGAGCGTGGCCGGGAGCGTCCCCCTCCTGTCGCTGATACCCTGGTAGCCCGTGAGCCGGTGGTCATCGAACCCCCGAACCGCAGCGACGGCACCTCCCCTGGATCCCCGGTGAGAGCGCCGGTACGCACCTTCCAGACCGCGACCACGGGAGCCCCCTCTTGGCCATGCAGCCCAAATCCACGACGACCAAGCACATCTTCGTCACCGGGGGTGTCGCCTCTTCCCTCGGCAAGGGTCTGACTGCCTCCAGCCTGGGTGCGCTCCTCAAGGCACGTGGCCTGCGCGTCACGATGCAGAAGCTCGACCCGTACCTGAACGTCGACCCCGGCACGATGAACCCGTTCCAGCACGGTGAGGTCTTCGTCACCAACGACGGCGCCGAGACCGACCTGGACATCGGCCACTACGAGCGCTTCCTCGACGTCGACCTCGACGGCTCGGCCAACGTGACCACCGGCCAGGTCTACTCCCAGGTGATCGCCAAGGAGCGGCGCGGCGAGTACCTCGGCGACACCGTCCAGGTCATCCCGCACATCACCAACGAGATCAAGCACCGCATCCGCCGCATGGCGACCGACGACGTGGACGTCGTGATCACCGAGGTCGGCGGCACGGTCGGCGACATCGAGTCGCTGCCGTTCCTGGAGACCGTCCGCCAGGTCCGCCACGAGGTCGGCCGGGACAACGTCTTCGTGGTGCACATCTCGCTGCTGCCCTACATCGGCCCCTCCGGCGAGCTGAAGACCAAGCCGACCCAGCACTCCGTCGCCGCGCTGCGCAACATCGGCATCCAGCCGGACGCCATCGTGCTGCGCGCCGACCGCGAGGTGCCGACCGCCATCAAGCGCAAGATCTCGCTGATGTGCGACGTCGACGAGGCCGCCGTGGTCGCCGCCATCGACGCCAAGTCGATCTACGACATCCCCAAGGTGCTGCACACCGAGGGCCTCGACGCCTACGTCGTGCGCAAGCTCGACCTGCCCTTCCGCGATGTGGACTGGACCCAGTGGGACGACCTCCTGGAGCGCGTCCACAGCCCGAAGCACGAGGTCACCGTCGCCCTGGTCGGAAAGTACATCGACCTGCCCGACGCCTACCTGTCGGTGACCGAGGCCATGCGTGCGGGCGGCTTCGCCAACCGCGCCCGCGTCAAGGTCAAGTGGGTCACCTCCGACGACTGCAAGACCCCGGCGGGCGCCGCCAAGCAGCTCGGTGACGTCGACGCCATCCTGATCCCCGGCGGCTTCGGCGAGCGCGGCGTCAACGGCAAGGTCAGCGCCATCCAGTACGCCCGCGAGAACAAGGTGCCGCTGCTCGGCATCTGCCTGGGCCTGCAGTGCATCGTCGTCGAGGCGGCCCGCAACCTCGCCGACATCCCGGACGCCAACTCCACGGAGTTCGACGCCGCCACCGCCCACCCGGTGATCTCCACCATGGCCGAGCAGCTCGACATCGTCGCGGGCGAGGGCGACATGGGCGGAACGATGCGCCTGGGCATGTACCCGGCCAAGCTCGCCGAGGGCTCCATCGTGCGCGAGGTGTACGAGGGCAAGGAGTACGTCGAGGAGCGGCACCGCCACCGCTACGAGGTGAACAACTCCTACCGCGCCGACCTGGAGAAGAAGGCGGGCATCCTGTTCTCCGGCACCTCCCCGGACGGCAAGCTCGTCGAGTACGTCGAGTACCCCCGCGAGGTCCACCCCTACCTGGTCGCCACCCAGGCCCACCCGGAGCTGCGCTCGCGCCCGACGCGTCCGCACCCCCTCTTCGCCGGGCTCGTGAAGGCCGCCGTGGAGCGCAAGACGGGCGCCAAGTCCGCCAAGTAGCGACAGGCGATACGGTTGCCGGGGTACGTGCCTTCTGGGGCGCGTGCCCCGGTTTTCGTTGGCAGGGTGCGGGAGGACAGCGCGATATGACGATCAAGGACACCGCCGAGGAGTGGCAGGTCACGGCGACGGAAACCCCGTTCGTCGGGAAGAAGACCGCCGTGCGCACCGACGACGTGGTGATGCCCGACGGTTCGGTCGTCCGCCGCGACTACCAGGTCCACCCCGGCTCGGTCGCCGTCCTCGCGCTGGACGGCGAGGGCCGCGTCCTGGTCATCCGCCAGTACCGCCACCCGGTCCGCCACAAGCTCTGGGAGATCCCCGCGGGCCTGCTCGACGTCCCCGGCGAGAACCCGCTGCACGCCGCGCAGCGCGAGCTCTACGAAGAGGCGCACGTCAAGGCCGAGGACTGGCGCGTGCTCACCGACGTCTACACCACCCCCGGCGGCTGCGACGAGGCCGTGCGGATCTTCCTCGCCCGTGACCTCGCCGAGGCCGAGGGCGAGCGCTTCGAGGTCGAGGAGGAGGAGGCCGACATGGAGCTGGCCCGCCTCCCGCTCGAAGAGCTCCTGCGCGGGGTGCTCGCCGGAGAGCTGCACAACAACTGCCTCGTCGTCGGTGTCCTCTCGCTGTACGCGGCCCTGCACGGCGACGGCGTCGACGCCCTCCGCCCGGCCGAGGCACCCTGGCCCGCGCGGCCCTTCGAGGCCTGAGCCGACCCGGTCACGCGGGGCGGACGGAGCCGGGTACCCGTACCGGTATGACGATCCACTGATCCGATCGGGGGACTTGTGCGCGTAGCGCGGCCGGGCGGGCCGCGGGGGCTGAACTAGGCTCTGAAAGCGTCCCGCTCGGAGTCCCGGGCGGGCTCGTGCCCAGGCGGACGGGAGCGTGGCCCGTGACGGATCAGGCGGTCGACACCGGCGGTGCGGCGGCGGGCGGCACCGTGCCGCCACCCGCCGCGCCCGCGCCGGAGCCCGCGGCGGCTCGATTCGTCGGCAGGCGGCGCGAACTGAAGGAGCTGCGGGCCGACATCGACCGCGCGGGACTCGACACCCTCTCGGGCCGCAAGGCGCCCCGCGCGCGCGTCCTGCTCGTGGCGGGCCGCCCCGGTTCCGGCCGCACCTCGCTCGCCGAGGCGCTGGTGCGCAGCATCGCCGACGACTACCCCGACGGAGTGCTCCGCGCCTCCCTCACCGAACCCGACGGCACCCGCGTCCCCGCCGAACGCACCGCCCGTGAGCTCCTCGACGCCCTGTCCGTCCCCGCACCGGCGGGCGCGCACGAGGACCAGCTCACCGAGATCCTCAGGGACGCCCTCGCCGAACGCAGGGCGCTGCTCCTGCTCGACGACGCGGCCGACGCCGAGCAGGTCGACCCGCTGCTCCCCGACACGCCGGACTGCCTGGTCGTCGCCGTCTCCGAGGGCCCGCTCACCGGCATCTCCGACGTGCGGCCCTGCACGCTCGGCGGCCTCGACAAGGAGGCCGCGGTGCAACTGCTGGCCCGCGCCGCGGGCCCGGTGCGCATCACCGTCGACCCGCGCTCCGCGGAGGCGCTGGTCGAGGCCTGCCAGGGCCATCCCGCCGCCCTCGTCCTCGCGGGCGGCTGGCTGTCGGTGCGGCCCAAGGCGGCCGTCGCCGACCTGGCCAAGCGGCTGCACGAGCTGCCGGGCGACGGGCCCGCGCTCGACCGGGTCTTCCGGCACACCTACGCCACGCTCGCCGGGCCGCCCGCCCGGATACTGCGCTTCCTCTCCCTGGCCCCGGCCGGGCACGTCGACCCGCACACCGCGTCCGCGCTCGCGGGCTGCTCGGTCTCCGCCGCCAAGGCCACCCTCGACGACTTCGTCGCCCTCGGCCTCGTCCGGCCGGTGGATTCGCCCCTCCCGCAGTACGAGGTGCCGGGCTGTCTGGTGCCGCTGCTGCGCGGGCTCACCGAGGTCCAGGACCGTCCCGCCGAGCTCCAGCTCGCCCGCGCCCGGATGCTGGAGCGGACCGTGCGGCTGCTCCAGTCCTGCCGCGCCATCACCGAGCCCGACAGCTCGGCCGCGCAGAAGAAGCTCGCCGGGCTGCCGCGCGCCCTGCGCTTCCCCAGCCCGGCCGTCGCCGCCGAGTGGCTGCGCATCCGGCAGCCCGCGCTGCTCGCCGCCGCCCGGCTCGCGGTGGCCGACGGGGAGCTCGACACCCTCGCGCGGCGCCTGATGGCGGCCCTGACCCGGGCCCTCGTCTCCCACCGGGGCCAGCAGGACGCGGCCCCCGAGCTGTACTCCATCCACCAGCTCGTCCTCGGCGTCGCCGAGCGGCGCGAGCTGCCGCGCGAGCAGGCCGCCGCGCTGCTCAACCTCGCCGACCTGGACGCGCGGACCGGACGGACGCGGGACGCCCTCGCCCGCTACCGGGCCGCGCTTGACGCGGGCCGGCGGGCGAACGACCCGTACGCCACCGGGCGGGCGATGGAATCCGTAGGCGGTGCCCACCAGGAGCTGGGGGACTGGCCGCGGGCCGCCGACTGGTACGGCAGGGCGCTCGCCCACCGCCTGGCGCGCGGCGAGCGCGTCGACGCGGCCCGCCTGCACGGCCGGATCGCGACGGTCAACACCTACGCGGGGCGCTATGGCGAGGCGCTGCGCAACTGGAGCTCGGCGGTCACGGGGCACCGCAGGAACGGCGACGTGGCGGCCCACGCGCGGGCGCTGAGCGAGATGGCGCGCGTGCAGGAGTACGCGGGACGCCCCGAGGAGTCCCTGCGTACCTGCCAGGAGGCCGTCGAGCTGGCCCGGCACGCGGAGGACGTACGGCTCCAGGCGGCGCTCCAGCTGCGCCTCGCGGACACCCTGGAGCGGCTCGGCGACCCCACCGCCGCCCGGCTGCACAGGAATGCGGCCGAGCGCATGCTGGGAGCGGGGGCACCTGGGGCGGCCGGGCTTGAATCGAACGGTGGAGCAGGGCCCTCCGCCTACGAAATCCGCAGCACATCCTCAGAAGATTGAAGTATTGGAAGGCTAGACAGCGAGAAATCCTTCATTAGACTGGCTCCGCCGCGTACATCCGTGGTGCCCCCGTTGCGCCCCCCGTGCACCGGTCTGTGTTGCATTGCCCGATATATCCCCTGAGCCAAGGACCGTGATCGACGATGAAGGTCGGCATCCCCCGCGAGGTCAAGAACAACGAGTTCCGGGTGGCCATCACCCCGGCCGGTGTGCACGAGCTGGTGCGCCACGGCCACCAGGTCGTCATCGAGCGGAACGCCGGAGTCGGCTCCTCGATCACGGACGCCGAGTACGTCGCGGCCGGCGCCAGGATCCTCGACACCGCCGATGAGGTCTGGGCCACCGCCGACCTCCTGCTGAAGGTCAAGGAGCCCATCGCGGAGGAGTACCACCGCCTCCGCAAGGACCAGACCCTCTTCACCTACCTGCACCTGGCCGCGTCCAAGGAGTGCACGGACGCGCTCCTGGAGTCGGGCACGACCGCCATCGCGTACGAGACCGTGGAGACCGCGGGCCGCGCGCTCCCGCTGCTCGCCCCGATGTCCGAGGTCGCGGGCCGCCTCGCCCCGCAGGTCGGCGCCTACCACCTGATGGCCGCCAACGGCGGCCGCGGCGTGCTGCCCGGCGGCGTCCCCGGCGTCGCCGCGGGCAAGGCCGTGGTCATCGGCGGCGGCGTCTCCGGCTGGAACGCCGCGCAGATCGCCATCGGCATGGGCTTCCACGTGACCCTGCTCGACAAGGACATCAACAAGCTCAAGGAAGCCGACAAGATCTTCGGCACGAAGATCCAGACCGTCGTCTCCAACGCCTTCGAGCTGGAGAAGGCCTGCCTGGAGGCCGACCTCGTCATCGGTGCCGTCCTCATCCCGGGCGCCAAGGCCCCGAAGCTGGTCACCAACGAGCTCGTCTCGCGCATGAAGCCGGGAAGTGTCCTTGTCGACATCGCGATCGACCAGGGCGGCTGCTTCGAGGACTCGCACGCCACCACGCACGCCGAGCCGACCTTCCCGGTCCACAACTCGGTCTTCTACTGCGTCGCCAACATGCCCGGCGCGGTGCCCAACACCTCCACCTACGCCCTCACCAACGCGACGATGCCGTACATCGTCGAGCTGGCGAACCGCGGCTGGGCCGAGGCCCTGCGCCGCGACCCGGCGCTCGCCCTGGGTCTCAACACCCATGACGGCAAGGTCGTTTACCGCGAGGTCGCCGAGGCGCACGGCCTGGAGCACGTCGAGCTCGAGACGCTGCTCGGCTGACCCGCCGTGACCGACTCCGGTCGGTCACCGACGCTTTCGTCAACGAAAGTCGTCAATCTCACGCCCGCGGCCGGACCTTGAGAGGGGTCCGGCCGCAGGCGTATCCGTGCGGACACGCTCAACTCGCCTTGAACGTAACCCTTTAACCGATTCGCCCACCCCGGAAACGTGCCACTGGCATGCCGCACGCCCTTGACATCGCTGTGTCCCTTTGCCGACACATCGGGCCCGGTCCGGCGGATTGTGTTGCTGTGGACCGGTGACACGCCATAGAGTCGCCAACCGTCGGCATGGTGCCACGCTGACCTATCGAGAAGTTTCCTGGTCACCAAGGAGGTAAGACGACTTGTGAATGAGTCGACATTTGCTCCCGGGGGTGGTCAACCAGGAACGTCTGAGCGGGGCCAAGGACCCGTGGGACTCGAGGCTGTCGGCTCCGTCGCTGTCCGAACCTTCGAAGCCCGGCAGAGCCCCCAGCCGAGACAGTCAGCACCCCAGAGCATGGATGGCCATCACGTGAACGCCATGGCCGGCGACCGGAGTGGCGATAACACCCACACCCACCTCGCCGACTACGAGGAACTGCCCCAGGGGCACTTCTACGACCCCGACGCCGAGTACGAGCCCGATCCGGAGTACGCGGCCACGCTCGCGCCCGACGCGGCCCGTCAGCGCCGTGAGCGCATCGGCCCCACGGGACGCCCGCTGCCGTACTTCCCGATCCCCGGTCCGCTGACCGACCACGGGCCCGCGAAGATCATCGCGATGTGCAACCAGAAGGGCGGCGTCGGCAAGACGACGTCGACCATCAACCTGGGTGCCGCCCTCGCGGAGTACGGCCGCCGTGTCCTGCTCGTCGACTTCGACCCGCAGGGCGCCCTCTCGGTCGGCCTCGGCGTGAACCCGATGGAGCTGGACCTCACGGTCTACAACCTCCTCATGGAGCGCGGCATGTCCGCGGACGAGGTGCTCCTGAAGACCGCGGTCCCCAACATGGACCTGCTGCCGAGCAACATCGACCTCTCCGCCGCCGAGGTGCAGCTCGTCAGCGAGGTCGCGCGCGAGTCCACGCTCCAGCGGGCACTCAAGCCGCTGATGCAGGACTACGACTACATCGTCATCGACTGCCAGCCCTCGCTCGGCCTGCTCACCGTGAACGCGCTCACCGCGGCGCACAAGGTGATAGTGCCGCTTGAGTGCGAGTTCTTCGCGCTGCGCGGGGTGGCCCTCCTGACGGAGACCATCGAGAAGGTCCAGGAGCGGCTCAACCCCGAGCTTGAGCTCGACGGCATCCTCGCGACGATGTACGACTCCCGCACGGTGCACAGCCGTGAGGTGCTGGCCCGCGTGGTCGAGGCCTTCGACGACCACGTCTACCACACGGTCATCGGACGCACGGTCCGCTTCCCCGAGACCACGGTCGCCGGTGAGCCGATCACGACGTACGCCTCCAACTCGGTCGGCGCGGCCGCCTATCGCCAGCTCGCCAGGGAGGTGCTCGCCCGGTGTCACGCCGAGTGAGTCTGCCGGGGGCCGACGAGCTGTTCCGTACGACCGGAGGCATGGCCCTGCAGTCGTCGTCGCCGCGGCGTCCCGCCAACGGTGAGGCCAGGGTGCCCGCTCCGGCGGGCGAGAGCGACGAGACGGCGGCGGCCGAGGAGAGCGCGCAGGGCGACGGCGGTGAGCCCGCCGAACACGCGGCCACCGACGCCGAGTCGGGCGCGGAGTCGCGCAGCCGGGCGGCGTCCGCCGAGGCCGACAAGGGCGCGGGGCGCCGGTCGGCCGGGGGCGGCCAGCCGGAGGCCGCGGGCCCGCAGGGCGGCGGCAAGAACGGCGCGTCCACCGCGCAGGCGCGGCGCAGGGCGCGGGCGGCCAACCGGCGGCCCAGCGGGCGCGAGCGGCACGACGAGAAGATCACGGTGTACGTCTCCGCCGAGGAGCTGATGGACCTCGAACACGCGCGGCTCGTGCTCCGCGGTGAGCACGGCCTCGCGGTCGACCGCGGCCGGATCGTCCGTGAGGCGGTCGCGGTCGTCCTCGCGGACCTGGAGTCCCGTGGGGACGCGAGCATCCTCGTACGACGGTTGCGCGGGCGGTAGAGGTAGCGTTTCTGGCCTGATGGCCTCGAACAGTGAATCCGCACCGCCCGCCGCCCGGCGCCGCACCCTGGGGCGCGGCCCGGGGGTCGCTTCCCCGGAGCCGGAGCCGGAGCCGGAGGCCGAACCGGGCTGCGAGCCGGACCCTGAGCCGACGGCGGCGGCCGAGCCGGACCCTGAGCCTGCGCCGACGGCGGCGGCGGTCGAGCCGGACGTGGTGGCCGAACCCGGTGACGGGCGGTTCACGGTGCGGCTGGCGAACTTCGAGGGCCCCTTCGACCTGCTGCTCCAGCTCATCGCCAAGCACAAGATGGACGTCACCGAGGTCGCGCTCTCCAAGGTGACCGACGAGTTCATGGCGCACATCCGGGCGATGGGGCCCGACTGGGACCTGGACCAGACGACCGAGTTCCTCGTCGTCGCCGCCACGCTGCTCGACCTGAAGGCGGCTCGCCTGCTGCCCGCCGCCGAGGTCGAGGACGAGGCCGATCTGGCACTCCTTGAAGCGCGGGACCTGCTGTTCGCGCGGCTGCTCCAGTACCGCGCGTACAAGCAGGTCGCCGATATCTTCAGCGGGCGGCTCGACGAGGAGGCGCGGCGCTATCCGCGCACCGTGGGCCTGGAGGCGCACCACGCCGAGCTGCTGCCGGAGGTCGTCATCAGCATCGGCGCCGAGGGGTTCGCCAAGCTCGCCGTGAAGGCCATGCAACCGCGCGCGAAGCCCCAGGTGTACGTGGAGCACATCCACGCGCCGCTGGTGTCCGTGCAGGAGCAGGCGGGTCTGGTCATCGCCCTGCTGCGGGAGCGCGGGCAGGCCGAGTTCCGGGAGCTCGTGGCGGACGCGGGGGACACGCTGACCGTCGTGGCCCGGTTCCTCGCCCTCCTGGAGCTGTACCGCGAGAAGGCCGTCGCCCTGGATCAGGAGACCCCGCTCGCGGAGCTGACGGTGCGCTGGACCGGCGGGGACGGCGCCGCCGGGCCGACCGTGACCGACGAGTTCGACCGGGCCCCCGAGCCGATGGAGGAGAAGGCGTGAGCGAGCATCTTGCGGGGGCGGCCGCGGTCGCCGGTCTGGAGCTGCGGCCCGCCCTGGAGGCGGTCCTGATGGTCGTCGACGAACCGGCGACCGAGGAGCATCTCGCGAAGATCCTCCAGCGTCCCCGGCGCGCGGTCGCGGACGCGCTGCGCGAGCTCGCCGACGAGTACACCACGCAGCGGCGCGGCTTCGAGCTGCGGCTCGTGGCGGGCGGCTGGCGGTTCTACACCCGGCCCGAGTACGCCGCCGCCGTGGAGGGCTTCGTGCTCGACGGGCAGCAGGCACGGCTCACCCAGGCGGCCCTGGAGACCCTGGCCGTCGTCGCCTACCGCCAGCCGGTGAGCCGCTCGCGGGTCTCCGCGGTGCGCGGGGTCAACTGTGACGGCGTGATGCGCACGCTGCTCCAGCGGGGTCTGGTGGAGGAGGCGGGCGCGGAACCCGAAACAGGTGCGATCCTGTACAGGACGACGAACTACTTCCTGGAGCGGATGGGCCTGCGCGGCCTTGACGAGCTGCCGGAGCTCGCGCCCTTCCTCCCCGAGGCGGACGCGATCGAGGCCGAGACGCAGGAGGGCGTTCCGTCGTTCGACCCGGACGCGCCCGATGCGCCGGGTGACGAGCACGCAGCCGACCAGACGGAATTTTGATGCGAAGCAGCAGCGGCAGGAACAGCAGCGGAAACAACGGCGGGAGCCGTGGTGGCAACAGCGGCGGCCGCGGCAGCAGCGGTGGCCGCGGCAATTACCGGGGTGCCGGTAACAGCCGCGACGACCGGCGTGACGACCGGCGGGACGACCGGCGTGACGACCGGCGGGACGACCGGCCCAAGAGGCCCAGCAAGCCCCGCCCCGAGGAGCGTCGCTACGACGTGGGCGCGGGCGGCACCCAGAGCGGCCCGAAGTCCGGGCGCGGCGCCTCCGCGCGCGGCGGCGCCAAGGGCGGCCCCAAGCAGGGCCAGCAGCGCGGCGGCCGGTCGGCCCCCGCCCGCTCCCGTGAGTACGAGACCAGGGCCGAGGAGCGCAACCGCGAGCGGTACGCGGACAAGCCGAAGGCCAGCACCCCCAAGACCTTCCCCGGCGCCGAGCAGGAGGGCGAGCGGCTCCAGAAGATCCTCGCCCGCGCGGGCTACGGCTCGCGCCGCGCCTGCGAGGAGCTGGTCGACGAGGCGCGGGTCGAGGTCAACGGCGAGATCGTCCTTGAGCAGGGTCTCCGGGTCGACCCCGAGAAGGACGAGATCAAGGTGGACGGTCTCACCGTCGCCACGCAGTCGTACCAGTTCTTCTCGCTGAACAAGCCCGCCGGTGTCGTCTCCACCATGGAGGACACCGAGGGCCGCCAGTGCCTGGGCGACTACGTGACCAACCGCGAGACGCGGCTCTTCCACGTGGGACGGCTCGACACCGAGACCGAGGGTGTCATCCTGCTCACCAACCACGGTGAGCTGGCCCACCGCCTGACCCACCCGAAGTACGGCGTGAAGAAGGTCTACCTCGCGCACATCGTGGGCCCGATCCCGCGTGACCTGGGCAAGCAGCTCAAGGACGGCATCCAGCTGGAGGACGGGTACGCCCGCGCGGACCACTTCCGCGTCGTGGAGCAGACCGGCAAGAACTACCTCGTCGAGGTGACCCTGCACGAGGGCCGCAAGCACATCGTGCGCCGGATGCTGGCGGAGGCGGGCTTCCCCGTCGACAAGCTGGTGCGGGTCGCCTTCGGGCCGATCACGCTGGGCGACCAGAAGTCCGGCTGGCTGCGGCGGCTCTCGAACACGGAGGTCGGCATGCTCATGAAGGAAGTCGACCTGTAGGTCCCTCCGGCCGACCCGCGGCTCTCCGCGGTCGGTCCACAGGTCCCTGCGGGGTTGTGGCCGCCCGCCCGTTCCCTTTATGGTCGTAACGACTTTTAAGGGGGTGGGCGGGCATGCCTGTGTCCGGGACCTACGACAAATACGCCTACGAGCCGTTCGCCGTCACCGTCGATCTGGCCGTCTTCACCATCCGCGACGGCGCGCTGCACGTGCTCCTCGTGGAGCGCGGCCAGGAGCCGTTCGCGGGGCGCTGGGCGCTGCCCGGCGGCTTCGTCCTGCCGGAGGAGTCCGCCGAGAGCGCCGCGCAGCGCGAGCTGGCCGAGGAGACGGGGCTCGCGGACGTCAGCGGGCTCCATCTGGAGCAGGTGCGCACCTACAGCGAGCCCGGCCGCGACCCGCGCATGCGGGTCGTCTCCGTCGCCTTCGCGGCGCTCGTACCCGATCTGCCGGAGGCGCGCGCGGGCGGCGACGCGGCGGGCGCGGCCTGGCTGCCGTACGGCCCCGGGGCCTACCGGCCCCTCGCCTTCGACCACGACCGCATCCTCGGCGACGCCTACGACCGGGTCCGCGCCAAGCTGGAGTACACCGGGCTCGCCACCGCGTTCTGCCCGCCCGAGTTCACGCTCGGCGAGCTGCGCCAGGTCTACGAGGCCGTGTGGGGCGCGGAGCTCGACCCCGCCAACTTCCGCCGCAAGGTCGTCGGCACCGCCGGGCTCGTCGAGGCGGTCCCGGGCGCGGCCCGCCTCACCGGCGGCCGGGGCAAGCCCGCCGCCCTCTTCCGCGCGGGCACGGCCAGCGCCCTGCACCCGCCGCTGCTTCGGCCCGCGTCGGACGGGGACGCGTCATGAAGCGTGCGGCCACCGGGTCCCTCCTGGGGCTCGCCCTCGGGGACGCGCTGGGCTTCCCCACCGAGTTCGACGACGTGCCGTCGATCCTCGCCAAGTGCGGCCCCTGGCGCGGGATGGAGCTGCCGCGTCCCGCGTTCGTCACGGACGACACCCAGATGACCCTCGCGCTGGCGAGGGGCCTGCGCACCGCCATGGACCGGGGGACACTCGGGCCCCAGCGGCTGACGCGGCCGCTGCGCGAGGAGTTCGTGGACTGGTACCAGTCGCCGGAGAACAACCGCGCGCCCGGCAACACCTGCCTGAGGGCCTGCTGCCTCCTCAAGAACGGCAAGCCGTGGGAGGAGGCGAGCCAGACGCACTCCAAGGGCTGCGGGGCCAACATGCGGGTCGCGCCCCTCGGATTCGTCCCCGGGCTGAGCGACGAGCAGCGCGCGGGCGCCGCCCAGTTGCAGGCCGCGCTCACCCACGGCCATCCGACCGCGCTCGCCGCCTCGGACCTCACCGCACACGCCGTACGGCTGCTCGCCGCGGGCGCCGAACCGACCGGCCTGGTCGGACTCCTGCGCTCCTACGCCTACGACCACCGCGAGACCTACCACGAGCGGTGGCTCGGCGGACTGTGGCGGCGGGGCGGCGCACCGACGCCGAAGGCGTTCATCGCCCAGGGCTGGGACGAGTGCCTGGACGTCCTTGAGCGCCTGTCGGCCGCCCTGAAACACGCCAATCCGGAGACCGACCCCTGCCTGGCCACGGGCGAGGGCTGGATCGCCGAGGAGGCGCTCGCCACCGCCCTGCTCTGCTTCCTGCAGTTCGTGGACGAACCGCTCACCGCGCTGCGCCGCGCGGCCTGCACCTCGGGCGACTCCGACTCCATCGCCTGCCTCGCGGGAGCCTTCGCGGGCGCCCACCTCGGCGCGACCGCCTGGCCCCCCGAGTGGACGGACCGCATCGAGCACCGGGCCGAGCTGCTTGAGCTGGGGGCGCTCTGGGACGATTGAGCGATGAACGCCGACCTGGGGCAGCAGCCGGACATCGACCTGAGCGCCGTCGTCGCGCGGGAGCGCGACCCGTTGCTCTTCGCGACGGTCTCCGGCGCGCATCTGTACGGCTTCCCGTCCCGTGACTCGGACGTGGACCTGCGCGGGGTGCACCTGCTGCCGGTGGCCGAACTCGTGGGGCTGCGCGAACCGGAGGAGACGCGCTCGCGCATGTGGGACGAGGACGGCGTCGAGATGGACCTCGTCACACACGACCTGCGCAAGTTCGTGCGGCTCATGCTGCGGAACAACGGCTACGTCCTGGAGCAGCTCCTCTCGCCGCTGGTGGTGCACACCACCGAGGCGCACGCGGAGCTCGTCGCGCTCGCGCCCTCCGTCCTGACCGCCAACCACGCCCACCACTACCGCGGCTTCGCGGGCACCCAGTGGCGGCTCTTCGAGAAGAACGGCGAGCTCAAGCCGCTGCTCTACACCTTCCGCGTACTGCTCACCGGCATCCGTCTGATGCGCGCGGGAACGGTCCTCGCCGATCTGCCCACGCTGCTCGGGGAGGTGCCGGAGGCCCCGGCGTACCTTCCGGACCTCATCGCCGCCAAGAGCGCGGCCGAGCACGGCAGCGCCGAGGTGGACCGCGTGCGCGTGGCCGCCGATGTGGAG
>NZ_JASKYR010000339.1:0-8346 GCF_041028215.1 Streptomyces flavofungini | reverse complement strand
GTCGCGGTGGACGAGGCGGAAGGGGCGGGGGTGGCGCCGTCGCGGAAGGCCTCCACGTGCCGACGCACCTCGGCCCGCAGCGGGTCCAGGCGCTCGGCGAGCGAGGGGTGCGCGGCGAGCACGGCGTCGTAGCGGCCGAGCAGCTCCGTGCTCTCCTCGGCCGCCCGCGCGCGCAGCCGCCGTACGGCGGAGGGACGCTCCGCGGCGTCGGAGTCCGGGGTGCTTGAGCAGCCGGTGACCAGCACGGCCGAGGCGGCCCCTGCGGCCCCGGTGAACAGGCTTCTTCGGCGCGGGCCCGGTCGGGACCATGAGGCGGTGGGATACGACGGCACGGCAGACATCCTCGGCAAGGAAGGCCAGAAGGCGCGAGCGAGAAGGAAGGGAGTGGGCGCGGGCCCGGTGATCACCGTACCTTCGGCCGGTCTCCGTACACGCGAGCGGCTCGGGAGGAAGCCTCGCGCGCCCCCCTGGTGGGCGGTAACACCCCCGCGGACCGGATACCCTTTGACCAGACACGCGACGATCCCCACAACAGCACACGCGGCCGAGGAGTCACCCGGATGAGCACCACCCAGAGCGAGAGGCTGCGGCAACTACTGGAACCGCTCGTCGCCTCGCAGGAACTGGATCTCGAAGAGATCGAAGTGGCCTCCGTCGGACGCAAGCGGGTGCTGAGAGTCGTCATCGACTCCGAGGACGGCGTGGACCTGGACCAGATCGCGGAAGTGAGCCGCCTGCTCTCCGCGAAGCTCGACGAGACCGACGCGATGGGCGAGGGGGAGTACGACCTCGAAGTCGGATCCCCCGGTGCCGAGCGCGCGCTGACCGAGCGCCGCCACTATCTGCGCGCCGTCGACCGGCTGGTGAAGTTCCAGCTCACCGAGGGCGGCGAGGTGACCGCCCGCATCCTCACCGTGGACGACGAGGGCCTCGACCTCGAGGTGCCCGGCGTGAAGGGCCGCAAGCCCACCTCCCGCCGTCTCGCCTTCGGCGAGATCGGCAAGGCGCGCGTGCAGGTCGAGTTCAACCGCAAGGACAAGAAGGAAGAGGAGGCGTAGCCGTGGACATCGACATGAGTGCCCTGCGGGGTCTGGTACGGGAGAAGGAGATCTCCTTCGACCTCCTTGTCGAGGCGATCGAGTCGGCCCTCCTCATCGCCTATCACCGCACCGAGGGAAGCCACCGCCGCGCACGCGTCAAGCTGGACCGCGAGAGCGGCCACGTGACGGTGTGGGCGAAGGAGGAGCCGGAGGACCTCGAGGAGGGCCAGGAGCCCCGCGAGTTCGACGACACCCCCTCCGACTTCGGCCGCATCGCGGCGACGACCGCCAAGCAGGTCATCCTGCAGCGGCTGCGCGACGCCGAGGACGACGCGACGCTCGGCGAGTACGCCGGGCGCGAGGGCGACATCGTGACCGGCGTGGTCCAGCAGGGCCGCGACCCGAAGAACGTGCTGGTCGACATCGGCAAGCTGGAGGCCATCCTGCCGGTGCAGGAGCAGGTCCCGGGCGAGGAGTACCCCCACGGGATGCGCCTCCGCAGCTACGTCGTCCGGGTGGCCAAGGGTGTGCGCGGCCCGTCCGTGACGCTCTCGCGCACCCACCCGAACCTGGTGAAGAAGCTCTTCGCGCTGGAGGTGCCCGAGATCGCCGACGGCTCCGTCGAGATCTCCGCCATCGCCCGTGAGGCGGGGCACCGCACCAAGATCGCCGTGCGCTCGACCCGCTCGGGTCTGAACGCCAAGGGCGCCTGCATCGGCCCGATGGGCAGCCGCGTGCGCAACGTCATGGCCGAGCTCAACGGCGAGAAGATCGACATCGTCGACTGGTCCGAGGACCCGGCCGACATGGTCGCCCACGCGCTCTCCCCGGCCCGCGTCAGCAAGGTCGAGATCGTGGACCTGGGCGCGCGTTCGGCCCGGGTCACCGTGCCGGATTACCAGCTCTCGCTCGCCATCGGCAAGGAAGGGCAGAACGCCCGCCTCGCCGCGCGGCTCACGGGCTGGCGCATCGACATCAGGCCCGACACCGAGCAGCCCTCCGACCAGTAGCGGAGCCGGTTCCGCGGCCGTCAGAGGGGGTGCCTCCGGGTACTCGAGGGGCGGTCGCGGGAATAAATTCCGGGCGATCACCGCTTGGATCACGACAGTATGTGGCGAGTAGCCGTTCGATTTTTGCCCCAAAGGGGTGAGGTCGGTACGGGGAGGTAGACTTAAGCGTGTCTGGCCGGACGCATGCCCGCGCACGCCCTGAGCGCACCTGTGTGGGGTGCCGGGAGCGAGCGGCCCAGAGCGATCTTCTGCGCACCGTGGAGAGAGAGGGCGCCTGCGCCCCCGATCCAAGCGGTACGCTGCCCGGCCGGGGTGCCTATGTGCACCCCGCCCTGGTCTGTCTGGATCTGGCGGTCCGCCGCCGGGCGTTTCCCCGGGCCTTTCGCGTCCGGGGCCCGCTCGACACCGAGGCGTTGCGCCGCGCGGTCGAGACAGTTGCCCAGCAGGCAACACCGTAAGGAAGGTCGCACGGAACCCCGTGCGGCCCTGGTACCCCGCGAGTTGGAAGTAGGTCGAGATTGCGATGAGCACTCGATGAGCACGCGATGAGTACGCCCATGAAGTAGCGACGGTCCGGCGTAACCCGGACCTAAAAGGAGCGAAGTGGCTAAGGTCCGGGTATACGAGCTCGCCAAGGAGTTCGGCGTAGAGAGCAAGGTCGTCATGGCCAAGCTCACAGAACTCGGTGAATTCGTACGTTCGGCGTCCTCGACGATCGAGGCGCCCGTGGTACGCAAACTGACTGACGCATTCCAGGGCGGCGGCAACGGCAAGTCCGCCGCCAAGCCCGGCGCGCCGCGCAAGCAGGCCGCCCCCAAGCCGGCGTCCCCGTCGGCACCCTCTCCCGCGCAGGCCGCCCGTCCGGGTCCGGCCGCCCCGAAGCCGCCGGCGCCCAAGCCCGCCGCGGCCGAGCGGCCCGCGGCCTCTCCGGCGACCCCGGGCCCGCGCCCGACGCCGGGTCCGAAGCCGCCGGCCCCCAAGCCCGCGCCGGCCTCGCCGGCTCCGGCCGCCCCGGAGTTCACCGCTCCGCCGGCCGCGCCCGCCGCTCCCGCGGCTCCGCAGGCGCCCCGTCCGGGTGCCCGTCCCGGCGCCCCGAAGCCCGGTGCCCGTCCGGCCCCCGGCCAGGGCGGCCAGGGTCAGGGCCAGGGCGGTCGCAACGACCGCGGTGACCGTCAGGGTGCCCCGCGCCCCGGCGGCCAGGGCGCCCCGCGTCCCGGCGGTGCCCGTCCCTCGGGTCCGCGTCCGGGCAACAACCCCTTCACCTCTGGTGGCTCCACCGGCATGGCGCGCCCGCAGGCGCCCCGTCCGGGCGGTGCCCCGCGCCCCGGCGGCCAGGGTGGCCCCGGCGGTGCCCCGCGCCCGCAGGGCCAGGGCGGCCCCGGTGGCGCGCCCCGTCCGCAGGGTCCGGGCGGCGCCCGTCCGACCCCGGGCGGCATGCCCCGTCCGCAGGGCGGCGCCCCGCGTCCCGGCGGCGGTCCCGCCGGTAACCGTCCGAACCCCGGCATGATGCCGCAGCGTCCGGCCGCGGGTCCGCGTCCCGGCGGTGGCCCCGGCGGTGGCCGTGGTCCCGGCGGCGGCGGTCGCCCGGGTGGCGGCGGCGGCCGTCCCGGTGGCGGCGGCTTCGCGGGTCGTCCCGGTGGCGGTGGCGGCGGCTTCGCCGGCCGTCCCGGCGGTCCGGGTGGCGGCGGTGCCGGTCGTCCCGGTGGCGGCGGCGGCTTCGGCGGCCGTCCCGGCTTCGGTGGCCGTCCCGGCGGTCCCGGTGCCCGTGGTGGCACGCAGGGTGCCTTCGGCCGTCCCGGCGGGCCCGCCCGTCGTGGCCGCAAGTCGAAGCGGCAGAGGCGCCAGGAGTACGAGGCCATGCAGGCCCCGTCGGTGGGCGGCGTCATGCTGCCTCGCGGCAACGGACAGACCGTCCGCCTGTCGCGCGGTGCCTCGCTGACCGACTTCGCCGAGAAGATCAACGCCAACCCGGCTTCGCTGGTCGGCGTGATGATGAACCTCGGCGAGATGGTCACCGCCACGCAGTCCGTCTCCGACGAGACGCTGAAGCTCCTCGCCGAAGAGATGAACTTCGTGCTGGAGATCGTCAGCCCGGAGGAGGAGGACCGCGAGCTCCTGGAGTCCTTCTCCATCGAGTTCGGCGAGGACGAGGGCGGCGAGGAGATGCTCGTCTCCCGTCCGCCGGTCGTAACCGTCATGGGTCACGTCGACCACGGTAAGACCCGCCTCCTCGACGCCATCCGCAAGACGAACGTCGTCGCGGGCGAGGCCGGTGGCATCACCCAGCACATCGGTGCCTACCAGGTCGCGACCGAGGTCAACGGCGAAGAGCGCGCCATCACCTTCATCGACACCCCCGGTCACGAGGCGTTCACCGCCATGCGTGCCCGTGGTGCGAAGTCCACCGACATCGCGATCCTCGTGGTCGCGGCCAACGACGGTGTGATGCCGCAGACGATCGAGGCGCTGAACCACGCCAAGGCGGCCGACGTGCCGATCGTGGTCGCGGTCAACAAGATCGACGTCGAGGGTGCCGACCCGACCAAGGTGCGCGGTCAGCTCACCGAGTTCGGTCTGGTGGCCGAGGAGTACGGCGGCGACACGATGTTCGTCGACATCTCCGCGCGCCAGGGCCTCAACATCGAGCAGCTGCTCGAGGCCGTGGTCCTGACCGCGGACGCCTCGCTCGACCTGCGGGCCAACCCGGAGCAGGACGCGCAGGGCATCGCGATCGAGGCCCACCTCGACAAGGGCCGCGGCGCCGTCGCGACCGTCCTCGTCCAGCGCGGTACCCTCCGCGTCGGCGACACGATGGTCGCCGGTGACGCCTACGGCCGAGTCCGCGCCATGCTCGACGACAAGGGCGAGAACGTGGAGGAGGCGACCCCGTCGACCCCCGTCCTCGTGCTCGGTCTCACCAACGTCCCGGGCGCCGGCGACAACTTCCTGGTCGTCGACGAGGACCGCACGGCCCGTCAGATCGCCGAGAAGCGCGCCGCACGTGAGCGCAACGCGGCGTTCGCCAAGCGCACCCGCCGGGTCTCCCTGGAGGACCTCGACCAGGTGCTCAAGGCCGGTCTGGTCCAGGACCTCAACATCATCATCAAGGGCGACGCGTCCGGTTCGGTGGAGGCTCTCGAGTCCTCGCTGCTCCAGCTCGACGTCGGCGAAGAGGTCGACATCCGCGTCCTGCACCGCGGTGTGGGTGCGGTCACGGAGTCGGACATCGACCTGGCGATGGGCTCCGACGCCATCGTCATCGGCTTCAACGTCCGCGCGGCCGGCCGTGCCGCGCAGATGGCGGAGCGCGAGGGCGTCGACGTCCGCTACTACTCGGTGATCTACCAGGCCATCGAGGAGATCGAGGCGGCCCTCAAGGGCATGCTCAAGCCGGAGTACGAGGAGGTCGAGCTCGGCACCGCGGAGATCCGCGAGGTCTTCCGCTCGTCCAAGCTCGGCAACATCGCGGGTGTGCTCATCCGCTCCGGCGAGGTCAAGCGCAACACCAAGGCCCGACTGCTCCGCGACGGCAAGGTCATCGCGGAGAGCCTCAACATCGAGGGTCTGCGCCGCTTCAAGGACGACGTCACCGAGATCCGCGAAGGCTTCGAGGGCGGTATCAACCTCGGCAACTTCAACGACATCAAGATCGACGACGTCATCGCGACGTACGAGATGCGCGAGAAGCCGCGCGGCTGATCAGTTCACTGATCTGATCCGCTCGGTAGTAGGTCGGGGCCGGTCGACGGGGGAAATCCCGTCGATCGGCCCCGGCCGTTCCGTGTACGGTTCTTGTGTCCCTGCCAAGCGGTTGGCGGGGCCTCGAACCCGTACCGGCGGGACATCCGGACACACATGTATGTGGGGACTCTGTCCTTCGATCTGCTCCTCGGCGACGTACATTCGCTGAAGGAGAAACGCTCCGTCGTCCGTCCGATCGTCGCCGAGCTCCAGCGGAAGTACGCGGTGAGCGCGGCGGAGGTGGGCGGCCAGCAGCTGCACCGCAGGGCCGAGATCGGCCTGGCGGCGGTCTCGGGGGACTGGGGCCATCTCACGGACGTACTGGACCGGTGCGAGCGCCTCGTCGCCGCCCGGCCCGAGGTGGAACTCCTTTCGGTCCGGCGGCGGCTGCACGGGGATGATGACTGAAGAGCACGGGCTCTGAACAAAGCAAGACAAGCCCCAGGGGATGGCCCGGGGAAAAGGGAGACGGAGCAGTGGCCGACAACGCGCGGGCGAAAAGGCTGGCGGACCTCATCCGGGAGGTGGTTGCCCAAAAGCTTCAGCGTGGGATCAAGGACCCGCGGCTCGGGACGCACGTGACCATCACGGACACCCGGGTGACCGGTGACCTGCGAGAGGCGACCGTCTTCTACACGGTCTACGGCGACGACGAGGACCGTGCCGCCGCGGCGGCGGGCCTGGAGAGCGCCAAGGGCGTGCTCCGTTCGGCGGTGGGCCAGGCCGCGGGCGTGAAGTTCACGCCCACCCTGGCCTTCGTGGCGGACGCCCTGCCGGACAACGCGCGGGCCATCGAGGACCTCCTGGACAAGGCACGGCTCTCCGACGCCAAGGTGCGCGAGGTCTCGGCGGGCGCCGAGTTCGCGGGCGGCGCCGACCCGTACCGCAAGCCCGAGGACGAGTCCGACGACGAAACGGACGGCGACGCCCGAGCATGAGCCAGAGCAGCACCACGCCGGACGGCCTTGTCATCGTCGACAAGCCGTCCGGCTTCACTTCGCACGACGTGGTGGCCAAGATGCGCGGGATCGCCAGGACCCGCCGCGTCGGACACGCGGGCACCCTCGACCCCATGGCGACGGGCGTCCTCGTGCTCGGCGTGGAGCGCGCCACCAAGCTCCTCGGCCATCTGGCGCTGACCGAGAAGGAGTATCTGGGGACCATCCGCCTCGGACAGAACACGATCACCGACGACGCCGAGGGTGAGATCACCTCTTCGGCGGACGCCTCGAAGGTGACCCGCGCGATGGTCGACGCGGGCATCGCCAAGCTCTCCGGCGACATCATGCAGGTGCCCTCGAAGGTCAGCGCCATCAAGATCGACGGCAAGCGGTCCTACGCGCGTGCCCGCAAGGGCGAGGACTTCGAGATCCCGGCCCGCCCGGTCACGGTCTCCGCCTTCACGGTGTACGACATCCGCGACGCCGCCGCCGAGGACGGCACCCCCGTACTCGACCTGGTCGTCTCGGTGGTCTGCTCCTCCGGGACGTACATCCGGGCGCTCGCCCGTGACCTCGGCGCGGACCTCGGCGTCGGCGGCCATCTGACCGCCCTGCGGCGCACCCGCGTCGGTCCGTACAAGCTGGACGCGGCCAGGACCCTGGACCAGCTCCAGGAGGAGCTGACGGTGATGCCGGTGGCCGAGGCCGCGGGCCGCGCCTTCCCGCGCTGGGACGTGGACGACAAGCGCGGCCGGCTGCTGCTCAACGGCGTCCGCATCGACATGCCCGAGGAGTACGCGGGCGCCGGCACGCCCCGGGCACGGAGGAGCGGGGCGGCCACGAGGCGCTTGACATGTCCCTGGTGCGGGTCTGCGACCCGGCGGGGCGCCCGCGGGGCACCGGCTTCGCCGCCGACGACCTCGGCACGGTCGTCACCAGCCACGAAGCGGTGGACGGCCTGGCGAGGATCGTGCTGCACGCACCGGGCGAGCGCACCTGCGTGGTCCCCGCCGACGCCGTGGTGGCGCTGCCGGAGCTCGGTCTCGCCCTGGTGCGCACCGAGGGGCTCGGACTGCGTCCGCTGCCGCTGTCCTTCCGCAGCGCCGTGCCGAGGGGCACTTATGTACGGATCGCCGCCTGCGGCTGGCGTGAGGCCAGGGTGCTCGGCTGCTCCCCGGCCACCTATACGGCGACGGACCGCTGCCACCTGCTGCCCGCCGCACTGGAACTGGCGATCGGCACCTCGGGGGCCGACGCCCTGCGGCTCGGCGGCGGTGCGGCGGGCGGGCCGGTCGTGGACGCGGCGTCGGGCGCGGTGCTCGGCGTCCTCGGCACCGCGCTGCTGCCCCAGGCACCCGGCACGGACGCGGCGGGGGAGCCGCTCAGGGCGGCGGGCCTCGCGGTGCCGCTGCCGCCCGCCGCGTCCTGTACGGGGCCCCTCGGGGAACTGCTCGACCGCAATGCCGCGACCGTCCCCGCCTACGGCCCCGACCTCAACCTGGCGGGCGCCCTGCATCTGACGGCGACGTCGGCGGGGTCCGACGGGCCCCGCCCCGACCTGCTCGAACCGGTCGAACGCCCCGCGCTGACCGCCGAGTTCGACGCCTTCACCAC
>NZ_JASKYR010000338.1:0-8595 GCF_041028215.1 Streptomyces flavofungini | reverse complement strand
ATACGGTTCCACCGCATGCGCGGATGCGCCTCGTAGGCGGGCCCGAGTGCCCGCGCCAGCTCCCGCTTCGCCGCGTCCGGCGGCGCCAGGGCGATGAACACCCGCACGGTCGCGCCGGGGCCGGGGGAGGCGGTCGGCCGGGTGTGGTCAGTGGGGTGGGGCTGATCGGTCACGGGAACTTCGTACCGCATCGGCCGCGCTCACCCGAATCCGGCCCTCGGCCCTCGGACCTCGGTGCCGGTGCCAGCCCGCAGGCGGGCCGGAGTCACGTTCCCGCCGACACCGGCGAGTCCATCGTGTCGCCCACCGAACCCCGCGTCGCCGAGTCCGGTATCGCGCGGTCCCGCCGCAGTGCCGTCCAGACCCGCTGCGAGGCCTTCTCCAGGGGCTTCACGCGGCCGGCGTCCCGGGCGTCGTAGGTGACCGGCATCGTCACCATGTCGGTGCGGCCGGGGCTGATGCCGCGCAGCTCCTTGGCCAGGCCGAGCAGCTTGTCGGCCGACGCCAGGCCGGAGTCGGCGCTGATGGTCCTGGTCGCGGTGTCCGCGAGGGTGTAGGACTTCGTGGGGTCGCTGAGCGGGTCGACCGTCTCGGCCCGGTGGATCAGTGCCTTGATGAACGCCTGCTGGAGCTGTATGCGGCCGAGGTCGCTGCCGTCCCCCACACCGTGCCGGGTGCGTACGAGCGCCAGGGCCTGCTTGCCCTTCAGCGTGTGCTTGCCCGGGGCAAGGGAGAGGCCGCTGCTGTGGTCGTCGATGGCCTTGCGGGTGGTGATGTCCACGCCGCCGAGCTCGTCGATGAGCTTCTCGAAGCCCTTGAAGTCGACCTCAAGGTAGTGGTCCATGCGCAGGCCCGACATCTTCTCGACCGTCTTCACGGTGCACGCGGGACCGCCCACCTGGTAGGACGAGTTGAACATGGCCTGCTGTGCGGCGGGCGCGGTGCCGCCGTGCGGCTGCGCGCACCGGGGCCGCGCGACCATCGTGTCGCGCGGGATGCTCACGACCGACGCCTTCTCATGGGTCCTGTCGACGTGCAGGACCATGGCCGTGTCGGCCCGCGCCCCGCTGACGCCGCGGCCGTACTGGCCGTGGGTGCCCGCCCGTGAGTCGGACCCCAGCAGGAGGATGTTCATCGATCCGTCCTTCTGCCGCGCGGGCCTGTCGTGCCCGAGGGCGGCGTCGACGTCCGTGCCCTGGATCTGGCCGTCGAGGTGGTGCCAGGCGTAGGCCACGCCTCCGCCACCGGCCAGGACGAGGCCCAGGGCGCCCCATGCGACATAGCGCAGGGCCTTCTTCCGCGGCTTGCGTCGTGAGCGGCGTACCCGTGCGGGCCCGTACGCGGGCACCGTGGGTTCGTGATGGTGCTCGGTTCCGCTCTCGTGCGGCATGCGCTGAATCCCTCGTCTTCCTCCGTGGAACGTCCGGATCAGTAGGCGGAGTCGACGTTGTCGATGGAGCCGTACTTGTCGGCGGCGTAGTTCGCGGCCGCGGTGATGTTGGCGACCGGGTCGGTCAGGCTGTTCTTGGTGCCGTCGACGTGGTAGGCGTCGAAGGTGGGCTGGATCACCTGGAGCAGGCCCTTGGACGGGGTGCCGTTCTGCGCGTTGACGTCCCAGCCGTTCTGGGCGTTCGGGTTGCCTGCGGACTCGCGCATGATGTTGCGGTGCAGACCCTCGTAGGAGCCGGGTATGCCCTTCTTCTTCATGATGTCGAGGGCCTCACGGATCCAGCCGTCGAGGTTGTCGGCGTGGCCCTTCTTGGCGGCCTTGGCGGCCTTGGTGACCTCGGCGGCCTTGGCCTGCGTCACGGACTCGGCCTTGGCCGGTGCGGCGTGCGCGGAGGCGGGGACCAGTGAGAGAGCCGCGGCCGCGGCGCCGGCCGTGGCGATGCCCGTGACGGAGAACTTGCGGAGGCGGGCGGTGCGGGTCGGCGTGACGGTGGTGGCCATACGAGTGCTGCTCCTCGGTGCGCTCTACGTGGAAGGGGGGCTCGGTGACCCGGGCGGATTCGCCCGGTCGTGATCCCGTCGCCCCGGAACTTCAGCAAGAGTTAGCGGCGCTCCGAGGGGTGCGCAAGGATGTGACGTACTACCCCGTTACGAAGAGCTTCTCCGTCGCGGGAGAGACGGTCGGCCCCCTGGACCGGCCCTTCGCCCGCCGGGGCTACTACCGTCCTTAGCATGTGACGTGGCCCCTATGGGTGGGGTCACAGCCGGAGCCCCGTTTTCGGGCTTTTCCGAGTGGGCAGCCGACGGCTCACGCGATGCGGCGCGCGCCCAGGAACGTGACGTGCGGTGGGTGTTCGCTGCTCCGCGTCACCGTGCGGACCCCCGCTCGCGCAGATACGCCTCCAGCTCCGCCGCACCGGTCAGCATGGCCCGCCCCCGCGCGAAGAGGCGGGCGCGCCAGTCGCCCAGCGTGGACTCCAGGGGTTCGAGGCCGCCCGCTGTCCGGACCCGGGAGATGAGCGGGGCGATCTGTTCCAGGAGGTACCCGCCGCGCCGGAGCTGATGGGTGAGGCGGGCGTCCCGCACGGCCGCGTCGTCGTACACGCGGTAGCCGGTCAGCGGATCGCGGCGCGGGCACACCAGACCCGCGCGCTCCCACTTCCGCAGCGTCGCGGGCTGGACGCCGAGTGCCTTCGCCAGCGGTCCGATGAACGTGCCCCGGGGGCGAGCGGGTCCGACGTCGGCCTCTGCGCCCTCGTCGGCCGTGCCGGAGGTGAGGTCGCGCAGGGCGCCCGCCACGGCCTGGAGGGTCCTGCGGTCGTCGAGGAGCTGGGCGTGGCTCTCGTCGATGAGCCGGAACGCCTCGTCGGCCGCTCCTTCGTTCACCGCCCGCATGACGGCCGCCGCCGTCCGGTGGCCGTGGCCCGGCACCAGGGCGAGGAACGCGTCGAGGGCGCGCGCGTGCAACGGGGTGTAGGTGCGGTAGCCGTGTTCGGTGCGGTCGGCGGCCGGGAGGATGCCCGCCTCCTCGTAATTCCTGACGGCCTGCGTGGACAGGCCGTGCCCGCGCGCCAGATCGACCGGCCTCAGCCGTCCGGAACTTTGAGAGTTTCTCGCCACACTGCCGACCATAGCCCGGATGTGGGGATGAGAGTCTCAACCGTTCGGTCAACGATATCGTTGAGAGGCATGGCCACCGACACCGCAGCCGTCCCGCAGGCCCCCGAAGCCGCCACCGTCATGCAGCTGCTCCCCTCCCCGCCGTGCCTGCTCACCCCTCGCGCGCCCACCCGGCCCGGCCGTCGCAACGAGCTCCTGCGGCGGCTCGTCGAGCGGGAGATCCGGCAGGCGCGCCCCCGCACCCTCGCGCTCGAAAGCGACTGCGTGGGCGGGACGATCGTCGACGACTACGTCACCTGGGGCACCGGCACCCTCGACGAGGCCGTGGAGCACGGGTTCGGTCACGGCTCCGGCGACTCCGGGGGCGACCGCGACCTCGTGCGCTGGATGCGCGCGCACAACGAGCACCGCCCGGCGGCCGAGCGGCTGCGCTTCGCGGGCATCGGCGACCCGCTGGAAGGCACCGGCACCGCGAGCCCCAGGTGGGCCCTCACCGCCCTCCACGCCCACCTCGCGGCCCGGGTGGGCCCGGACCTGCTGCCCTGTACGGCGGCACGGCTCGACCGGCTGCTCGGCTCCGAGGAACGGTGGACCGGACTTGCCGCCCCGACCGGCGGGGCACGGTCGTACGGGCGCTCGGCCGACGCCATGGAGCTGCGACTGCTCGCCGACGACCTGGAGGCGCTGCTCGACGCCCGGACGCCGCACCCGCCAGGGACGAGGGCGCGGGACGACCTGGACCGGGCTCGCCTGTACGCGCGCACCGCCACCGGGCTGCTGCGGTACCACTTCTGGGCGGCCGACACCTCGCGGGACCGCCCGGCGCGGCTGGCGGCCCTGCGGGACCGGATGACGGCCGCGCACCTCCTGGCCCTGGCCGGACGCGGCCCGGCACTCGTGTACGCCCACGACCGCCCCGTACCGCTGGGGGAGAGCACGGTGCGGCTGAGTGACCTGCCCCTGCGGTGGTGGGGCGCTACGGCGCTCGGGCGGCCTCGGGGTGCCCGACCGGTGGGCCTTGCCTAGCCTGGAGGCCTCGGGGCCGTCACGGAGGTACTCCTATGCCCCGCCCCGTCTGGTCCGGCGCGATCAGCTTCGGTCTGGTGACCATCCCGATCAAGGTGCTGCCCGCGACCGAGAAGCACGGCATCCGCTTCCACCAGTACCACCTGGCGGACATGGCGCGGGTGCGCACGAAGAAGGTCTGCGAGCTGGACGGGAAAGAAGTCACGAACGCCGAGATCGGCAAGGGCTTCGAGGTGGACAAGGACACCGTCGTCGAGATCACCGACGAGGAGCTCGACGACATGCCGCTGCCCACGGCCAGGGCGATCGAGATCACGGCGTTCGTGCCCTACGAGTCCATCGACCCGGTGCGGATCGGCGAGGGCTACTACCTCCAGGGCGACGGACAAGTGGCCGCCAAGCCGTACACCCTGCTGCGCCAGGCGCTGACCCGCAGCAGCAAGGCGGCGGTGGCGAAGTTCGCCTGGCACGGCAGGGAGCGGCTCGGGCTGCTCAGGGTGCGGGACGAGGTGATCGTCCTGCACGCCATGAAGTGGGACGACGAGGTGCGCAGCCCGGAGTCCCTGGCACCCAAGGAGGCCCAGCTCGACGAGGCCGAGATCGAAAGGGCCGTGCTCCTCATCGACTCCATGACCGCCGATGGCATCGAGGGGCAGGAGTGGGCCACCGACCGCTACACCGCCGCCCTGGAGGAGGTCATCGCGGCGAAGGCGGAGGGGAAGCAGCCGCCCGCGGTGGCGGAGAAGGAGGAGCCCGCGGGGAAGGTCGTGGACCTCATGGCCGCGCTCAAGCAGTCCGTGCAGCAGGCGCGGGCCTCGCGCGGCGAGGGCGACGAGGGCGGCGAGGGCGCCAGGGACGCGACCGTCCACGAGATGCCGACGAAGCGCGCCGCCAGGAAGCAGCCCGGGAAGAAGACGTCGGCCGCCAAGAAGTCGACGTCGAAGCGGACGGCCACGGCCAAGAAGACGACGGCGAAGAAGCGCGGCGCCTGACCGGACGGACGGCCACGTGCGCCCCCCCGGGGGGCCCCGCGCCCGGCGCGCTAGTCCACCACGCCGAGCCGCGCGTCCGGGCGGCAGTGCGGGCAGGGCTCCACCTGTTCGTACAGGGCCTGTCTGGCCTGTTCCCGGGTGACGCCGCGGCACCGTTTGCCCGTCATGTGGCAGCCGCCGACGTGTACGTAGACCGGCGGTGAGCGGCCGTCCAGGCCCTGTTCGAGGAGCCAGTCGGGGGCCGGTGGCCGGGCCTGCTCCCCGCGTGCCCGCTCGGCCTCACGCCGCTCCTCGTCGGCGATCCACCGCCGGGTGCGTGCCAGATCGCGCTGCTGGACACGCTCAAGGAACCGCAGCACCTCGATGCGGCGGACCTCGGTCATCGGACCGGGTCGGGGACGACAAGCACCATGCGACTAGTAGATCACGTGTTCGAATTGACGGGCCAGTCGCCCGCCGCCGCGACGATCAGGTGGTCGACCACCCGGTGCAGGCCGCCGCCGTGCCGTTGGGCGGCGCGCTGCCGCTCGGCGCCGTCGCCGCGGGACAGGAGCAGCGCGAACCCCCGGCGCACCAGATCGAGGTCGCCGTGGCGGGCCAGGACGGGAGCGATCCGGTCAAGGAGGCGCCGGGCGAGATCGGCGGCGGGCACCGGCCGTGCGGTCGACAGGTCGATGCCCTGCCCCGCGAGCCCGTCCCTGGCCGCCCGCCAGCAGGCCGCGCGCAGCAGCTCGGCAGCGGGCCGCGGCGCGCTCGTCCCGGCGGCGACGGCATCCCGCGCGTCGGCGGCGAGCGCCCTGACCACGGCCGCGAACAGCAGCGTGTCATCGACCGTCTGGGCGGCGTCGGCGACCCGGACCTCCAGCGTGGGGACGTGGTGGGAGGGCCTGATGTCCCAGTACAGGCCGCCCCGGTCCATGACGGCACCGCTGGCCGTCAGATCGCCGACGAGGTCCTCGAAGTGGGCCGGTGAGGCGAAGTAGGGCGGTGGACCCGCGGCGGGCCAGCGCGCCCACACCATGGTCCGCCAGCTCGCGTAACCGGTGCTGCGGCCCGCCCAGTAGGGCGAGTTGGCCGACAGGGAGATCAGGACCGGGAGCCAGGGCCGCAGATGGTTGCTGAGCAGCAGCGCCTGCGCCGGATCGGGTACGCCGATGTGCACATGGCAGGCGCACGCGCTCTGTTCGTCGTCCAGCGCGCGGAACCGCTCGACACTCCGCGCGTACCGGGCGCCCTCGGTGATGGGCGGCGGCAGTGGCGGCGCGAGGACGGGTGAGCCGCTGGAGATGATCCGCACCCCGTGCCGGAGCGCGCAGCGGGCCACGACGGTACGGAGATGACGGAGCTGCTCACCCAGGTCCGCGAGCACGGTGTGGGGGTCGCTGCGCACTTCGACCTGGAACCGGGTGAGTTCGGTCGTCACGCGCGGCCCGAGCAGGGCCGCCGCGTCGGCGACGACCTCGTGCGCCCGCGGGCTGACCTGCCGGGTGACCGGATCGACGAGGAGATACTCCTCCTCCACGCCCACGGTGAGCGGTGCGGACTCCGCCGCTCCGGTGCGGGCATCGGCTTCACTGGGCATGGTGTGCACGGTGTCACGGAACGTCACGCCGGGGCAGAGGGCCTCGCGGCCTTCTCCCCGGGCCGGTCCGCGCGGGGTCATCTCGCCTGGTCGGGGTGGGCCTCTGTCTTGATCGTCCAGTACTCGCCGGAGCAGTTCGACGGGAGGGGCGGGAAGCGGTGCCCCTTCACGTCGGTGCTCCAGTGGTGCTCCCCGCCGCAGACGCACTCGTAGATCCCGCTGTCGGGCACCACCTCACCCGGGTGCCATGTCGTCTTCTCCTGGCTCATGACTCCAGGTCTACGACGGCACCGGGCGCTCCGCGACCCGGCCGGAACGGGGGAGCGGAAACGGCGTCCGCACTCCGGGTGAAGCCGTCTCCGCGTCCGCCACCCGATCGGCGGTGCCCGCGGCCACACTCCGCAGGCGCTCGCCGGTCCCTTGCGGGCGCGGACCGGCGAGCCCGGCGAGGAGCGCGACGAGGGGCGGGCGCGTCGCTTCCGGTCCATGCTGAGGCGTGGAATCCGGTCGGCCCGTCGTCCGTACGGGCCAGGCCCGGACGAGGAGTGAGCGATGGCTACGACCACGGGGACGGCCCGCCCGGGGCCGCACGCGGACCCGGTGTCCCTCCAGCTGCCCGGCATCCTGCTCGGCGTGGGCCTCGGCGGCTTCGTCGACGGCATCCTGCTGCACCAGCTCCTGCGCTGGCACCACATGCTGACCAGCACCGACACCGACCGGATCGGCGTGAAGTACTACCCGGCCGACACCGTGCCCGGCCTGGAGATGAACACCGTCTGGGACGGGATCTTCCACGCCGTGTGCTGGCTAGCGGTCCTCCTTGGCCTCGCGTCGCTGTACGCGCGCGTGACGCGCGGCCGCCGCCGGGTGTGGGCCTCGGGCAAGCTGTGGGGCTGGACGCTGGTCGGCTGGGGGGTGTTCAACCTCGTCGAAGGCGTCCTCGACCACCACATCATGGGCATCCACCACGTCTACGCCGGGCCCCGGCAGATCTGGTGGGACCTCGGCTTCCTGCTGATCGGCGCTCTGTTCGTGGCGGCGGGCCTGACCCTCCAGAAGCGGGCCCGCGCCTTCGACTCCACGGCCGGGACCCCCGCCGCGGCGGCCGGACCGTCATGACCGCACACGGGCCGCACGGACACCACCAGCAGCACTCCGCGCTGCCCTGGGAGCCCGTACTCCTCGCGACCGCCCTCACGGTGGTGGCGGTCGGCTATGTGGTCCTCGCCGCCCGTGCGCGGCGCGCGAACCCCCAGGCGGGCTGGAGCCGCCGGCGCACCGTCCTCTTCCT
Organism: Streptomyces flavofungini; assembly: GCF_041028215.1. Classification (GTDB taxonomy): domain Bacteria; phylum Actinomycetota; class Actinomycetes; order Streptomycetales; family Streptomycetaceae; genus Streptomyces; species Streptomyces flavofungini_B. The sequence goes on along the minus strand of NZ_JASKYR010000338.1, from coordinate 635 downwards.
GACCGGCACGGCGCTGCTCGCCCTCGCCCTGCTGCCTCCGCTGGCCACCGCCGCGCACGGCGACTTCCGCGCTCACGCGCTCCAGCATCTGCTGATCGGCATGTACGCCCCGCTCGCGCTGATGCTGGGCGCACCGGTCACGCTGCTGCTGCGGACCCTGCCGGTGGCGTACGGGCGGCGGCTCACCCGGGTGCTGCGCTGCCGCCCGGTCCATCTGCTCGGCCACCCGGTCACCGCGCTGCTGCTGACCGTGGGGGCGCTGCCGATGCTGTACCTCACCCCGCTGTACGAGGCCGCGGCGGGGGACGGGACGCCGCACCGCCTGCTGCACCTGCACTTCCTGCTGGCGGGCTGCCTGTTCGTCTGGGTGATCGCGGGTCCCGACCCGGCGCCCGCACGGCCCACGGTCCCGGCACGGCTCGTGGTGCTCGGCGTGGCCATCGCGGCGCACGCGCTCCTCTCCCAGGCGATGTACGCCGGGCTCCTCACCGGCATCCACGCCCCCATGGCGCAGGTCCGGGCGGGCGCGGAGGCCATGTACTACGGCGGCGACATCGCCGAACTCCTGCTGGCCGTGGCGCTGGTGGCCACCTGGCGCCCGGCCCGCCACCGCCCCGAGCCGCGCTCGCCCGACC